>NZ_JBEZWU010000011.1:162393-223890 GCF_040637655.1 Streptomyces sp. NPDC028722 | reverse complement strand
GTGGCGTCCGGCTTGATGAAGTCCTTGTAGATGTTGCGGGTGAAGAGGTTCGCCGCCGCGATGGACATGATGGCCGCGGGCACGAGCGCGCCGATGCCGATCGCCGCGAAGGCCACGCCCGCGAACCAGCTCGGGAACATGTCCTCGAACAGCTGCGGGATCGCCAGCTGCCCGTTGCCGACCTCGACCCCGGCCGCGATCGCCATGAAACCCAGCAACGCCAGCAGCCCCAGCATCAGCGTGTACAGCGGCATCACCGTCGTACTGCGGCGGATGACGTTGCGGCCGGCGCTGGAGAGCGTCGCGGTGACGGAGTGCGGATACATGAACATCGCCATGGCCGAGCCCAGCGCCAGGGTGGCGTAGGTCCACCGGGCGTCCGGCCCGCTGACCAGTGCCCCGCGCGGCCTGCCGGTCGCCGGGTCGGTCCGCGCGTACGCCTCGGCCGCCCGGGCGAAGACGGTGCCGAAGCCGCCCAGCTTCATCGGGATGTAGATGATCGCCACCGTGATCACCACGTAGATGAGGGTGTCCTTGACGAAGGCGATCATCGCGGGCGCGCGCAGACCGGATGAGTACGTGTAGGCGGCCAGCACGCCGAAGGCGATCAGCAGCGGCAGGTCCTTCACGAACCAGCTGGTGTTCTCGCCGCCGCCGACGCCCATCACGTCCAGCACGGCCTGGATGCCGACCAGTTGGAGGGCGATGTACGGCATCGTCGCCAGGATGCCGGTGACGGCCACCGCCAGCGACAGCCCCTTGGACCCGAACCGGCCCCGGACGAAGTCCGCCGTGGTGACGTAGCCGTGCCGGTGGCAGACGGACCACAGCCGTGGCAGGAAGGTGAAGATCAGCGGGTACACCAGGATCGTGTACGGCACCGCGAAGAAGCCGGACGCGCCCGCCGCGTAGATCGCCGCCGGTACGGCCACGAAGGTGTACGCCGTGTAGACGTCCCCGCCGAGCAGGAACCACGTGATCCAGGTGCCGAAGGACCGGCCGCCGAGGCCCCATTCGTCCAGGCTGTGTCCGTCGTCGCCCCTGCGCCAGCGCGCCGCCAGGAAGCCCATGACCGTGACGGCCAGGAAGAAGGCGGCGAAGACCGCGAGTGCGACGCCGTCGACGCCGCCGCTCATGTCGCCGCACCTTCGTCGCCGGGCACGGGAGTTGTCGCCGTGGCCCGGGCGGGAACGGCCTCGTCACGCACCAGTCGGTCCAGTTCGGCATCCAAATGGCCGGCATTCGCGGAGGGTCGGGCGGCGGCTCGCGGGTCGCTCCCGCGCGCGGCGACGGCGATCCCGGCCACGGCCATGGGGAGCGCGACGCACACGGCCGCGGTGCGCATGCCTCCCGGCGCCGAGAGGATCAGCGCGATCAGGGGCGGCCCGAAGGCTCCGCCGGACTTGCCGACGGCCGCGGCCCATCCCCCGGCGGTGCCCCGGATGGCCATGGGGTAGATCTCGGCCGTGTAGGGGCCGATGAGCGCGATGACACCGGCGGTGCCGGCGAACAGCAGCATCACGGCGGTCAGCAGGACCGGCCGGCTGCCGTCCGTGCCGACGGCGGCCAGGACCAGGAGGGCCGCGATGGTCAGGGCCGCGTAGACGACCATGGTGCCCCTGGCCGACCAGCGCATGTAGAGCCATGCGGCCACCGCGCAGGTCGGGATGGACAGCAGCGACGAGATGAACAGCAGCGTGGCGGCGGACGTGCCGTGCCCTCCCGAGGACTGGAGCTGGCTGGGCAGGAAGGTGATGAAACCCCAGTAGACGAGGCCCCAGGCCAGTGCGTAGGCGCTGACCACCAGCGTCTTGGCGGTCTGGGGAGGCTTGAACAGGGTGGCGGCCGGGACGTGCTCGGGCCGGGCCTGCCGCGCGGTGAACGCGGCCGACTCCGGGATCCACCGGTTCAGCGCGATGAGGATCAGGACCAGCGGGAGCTGGGCGAACCACAGCACCCGCCAGCCGGCCAGCGGGATGAGGACCGCGGCCAGCCCGGAGGCGGCCATGTAGCCGCCGGTCGTGGTGAGGCCGGCCTGGAGCACCATGACGGCCGCGCCCCGGCCGGGCGGCAGGCTCTCGGTCATCAGGGCGTAGACGACGGGCAGCATGCCGCCGGCCGCCATACCCATCAGGGCACACATGATCAGGTTGCCGCCGAAACTCGGCATGGCGCCGCACACCGTCGTACCGAGGAAGAGCAGGGACGCCAGGAGGATGGTGGCCCTGCGGCCGATGCGGTCCGCCGCGCGTCCCCATACGAGTGATCCGAGGACCGTGCCGGTGAGTGCCACCGTGGGCAACCACGAGATCTCGGCGGCGCTCAGGTGGTACTCGGTGCGCATGCCGGGCGAGATGAACGCCAGGGTCGCGGGTTTCATCTGGTCCACCAGCAGCGCGAAGCTCAGGATGGCGATGAGACGGTGCCGGCTCGCGGTGGTCGTGCCGGCCGGAGCGCGCAGGACGGCGGGGCCCGCTCCGGCCGGCTGCACCACCGCGAACCCGGAGAGCACCACCCCTACGACGATGACCACCATGGCCGCCCACATCACCGGCGACATCCTCATCATCGACATGTCGAAATCCATGGACGCGGAGTCGGCGAACATCCAGAGGTGTTCGATGACGCCGGCGCACGTCAGGGCGACGCCGGTCCAGAACATCACGGGCCGGGGTATCAGGGAAGTCGGTCTCGCGGTCACCGTCAACTCCTCGTCGTCATACGTGTGGTGGAGCCCGGAGACACGGGGGGCGAGGGGGCGGCGTCCTTGCGGGCGGGGACGCGGTCCCGGAGGCCCAGCACGGTGGGCCAGCGCGGGTCGTCGGGGGCGACGACGAGGTACCGGGCGTACCAGCTGTCGAAGAACGACAGGACGAACATGGGCAACAGGGTCCAGATGGCCACCTGTTCCAGGGCCGGGTGGCCGGTGAGCGCCGCGATGATGACCACCACGAACACGTTCGGGTAGGTCATGGCGGTGTAGTCGTCGAGGGTCTGCACATGGCGGCGGCGCTTGAGGGCGCCCGCGATCAGCCGCAGGCCGACGGCGATGCCCACCGCGGTCGGGGCGTAGCGGGTGAAACCGTCCAGGTCGAGCTTGAGGCAGACCAGCACGATGAACGCGGTGAGCAGCAGCACCGCCACGTATCCGTTGCGTTCGCCGTACTTGGCGGTGCGGATGGGCGAACGCTCCCGCAGCCGCCGCACCAGCAGATAGGCGGCGGTGACCACACCGGTCGAGGTCGCCGCGCTGACCGCCACGGCCGGGGCCACATCCTCCCGCAGGGTCAGTGCCAGGACGGTCGAGAACGAGACGGTCCCGGCCAGGGAGGAGAGCAGGACCTGCGCGAACGTGGGCATGATCATGCCACCGAGGCAGCGGCTGACCGTCATCGCCACCACCGATCCGGGGGTGGCGAGGAAGACCGCGACGATCGCCGCCGTACTGTCACTGCCGACGTCCCGCCAGCGCAACAGCGCCACGAAGGCGATCGGTACGAGGAGGTGGCGCAGGGCGACGGACCGGAGGGTGCCCCGGTCGGTGACGAAGGTGCGGGCGTTCTCCAGCTCGATGCGGCACATGGTGATGACGCTGGCCAGCACCAGGAGGGTCAGCAGCAGGTACGGGGACGCGGACAGCCGCAGTCCGGCCAGGTTGGCCAGGAGGCCGGCGGCCAGGCCGGCGCAGAAGACGACGGGATGGTTGACGACGATCCAGTCGTAGACCATGTTCATGGTCTCGTTCTCGTTCTTCACATAGCCGGGGATCCGGTCGCCGCGCAGCATCTGGGAGTTGGGCAGACGCAGGTCGTAGGAGTCGTCGGCGGGCCGGTCCAGGACGAACCGGCAGATCAGCTCGACGACGTACTTGTGGGAGACCACGCAGACGACCTCGCCGCGGCGCAGCGCGGGCAGCAACTGCTGCTCGTAGAAGGCGTGCACACGGTCCCTGAACTGTGCGAACGTCTCGCCGCCCTGCATGGTGGGGCTGTCGGAGTTCATGGCGCGCTCGTACTCGGCGATGCCGTGCCGGCGCTGGAGGACGGACTTGCTCTCCAGGGTGTAGCTGCCGAAGTCGCGCTCCATCAGCCGTTCGTCGACCACGACCTCCGGGGCCTCCGGCCGCTCGTCCTGGAGGCCGAAGATGATGTCGGCGGTCTCGTGCGCGCGGATCAGCGGAGAGACGTAGACGCGGTCGAAGTGCCGGCCGCGGTGGCCCCCGGCGACCTTCTCGGCCTGGATGCGGCCGAGGAAGGTCAGCGGGGCGTCGCGCTGCCCGGCGATGCGGTGCACGGAGTTGCAGGTCGATTCGCCGTGCCGGACCATGAACAGGCGGCTGAGCAGTGCCTGCTCGTCGGTGTGCGTCATCACGCCCCCTTCTTCGGGGCGTGCACGACCTGGTCGGCGTAACTGGAGCCCCAGCCGGCCAGCTTGGTGATGTCGCACAGGTTGTGCACCGCGTGCTTCTCCACCAGCGTGGCCAGCAGGGAGACGGTCCGCCGGGCCTGCTGTGCGGTGAGGTGGAACTCGCGGGCCAGCGCGGCGCCGAAATCGGCCAGGTCGTCCTCGAGGATGCCGCGGTACTTGCGGCGCTCGGTGCGGTCCTGGGCCTGTAGGTAGTTGACGGCGTTGGGGTAGGCGCGTTCGCGGGCGTAGCTCTGGAGGCGCTCGCGCAGGCCGGTGGCCTGCGGTTCCCCGGTGGACAGGTCGGCGGCGATCCAGTCGCTGCTGCGGATCAGGCAGTGGTGGATGCCGTCGGGAATGTCCATCTGCTCCTCATCGCTCGCGGTCCTGAGGCGGCGCAGCACCTCCATCGCCGTGTCGAAGCACTGGTTGCGCAGGGTGCCGATGCTGAACACGAACGCGCCCAGGCGGCCACGGCGGGTGGTCTCGTCGCCCTGGCGCATGGGGCCGACGCCGAACAGGCCGGGCGCCGCCGTGCCGTCTGCGGCGATGAGCTGTCCGTGCGCGCCGACCTCGATGCCCCGGTGGGTCCGCGTCTGCGGCTGCGCGTACCGGTGTGCGTTGACCAGGCCGTGCCACAGGGGGTGGTCGGCGCGTTCGTAGTCGGTGTTGTTGCCCAGGCAGTTGACCACCCGGTCGACGACGAGGTCCGGCCGGTCGGTGAAGACCACCCGGATCTTCGTGCCGTCCCCGACGGGACGCATGTCCTGGATGACGGCGGACAGCACGTCGACGGTCTTGGGGGCGCCCTTGAAGCCGCGCATCCGGCTGCGGACGACACCGCCGATCTCCCGCACGGTGCTGGTGCGGTTGGTGACGATCAGGCTCTTGTACCGGTCGAGCAGCATCCGCACGTCACGGGCGTCCATGCGGGAGACCAGCTCGATGACGTACGGCTCCCACGCCTTCATGACACGCTCGGCGAAGACGGCGTCGAGCGCGCCGCCCGCCTCCACACCGTGCTCGGCGCGCAGGTGCGCGTACTCCGCCCTGACCCCCTCCACGACCACCTCGGGGGTGAGCTTCGCGGCGTCGAGGAAGGGCGGACGGCGTGCCTGCCAGATGTCGTGCTCGTGGTCGACGGGATAGGTGCCGTGCAGGTGGCCGCCGCGCGAGCAGATCAGGATCTGCCCCTGGTGGCCGGCGTGGACGAGGGAGATCACCGTGTCGAAGGCCGACAGAGCGGAGCCCGTGACGAGGACGGTCTCCTCGGGGCCGACCGCCTTGAACCGCTGCTGGGCGGTGGGGGCGTAGGGGTCGGCGATGAGGCGGTCGCTGTCCTTGACGCGGTGGTAGAAGGGCGCCTGCACGGGCGAGAGGTGACCGGTCGCGAGGATCACCTGGCCCGAGTACAGCTCGTGCACGCCGCCCTGCGGTCCGGCGTCGGCGTACTTGACGGCGTAGCCGTCGCCCTGGCGGCGTACGTCGATGACCTCGCCGGTCAGCTCCCGCAACGTCACGCCGGCATGGGCGTCGGCGGTCGCGCCGCGCAGCCGGTCGGCCAGGTACTGCCGGAAGATCCGCCGCGGTACGACGCAGGCCACGCCGAAGGCGTGGTACCGCCACTTCCGCGGCCATGCGGAGCGGTCCGCCTCCTCGTTCGCCCACTCCAGGAAGTCCTCCGGGCGCTCGCGGCGCAGTGTGATGCGGCCGGCCTGGATGTTGAGCATGTGCTCCCAGTTGGTGGACGCCTCGCCGAAGGCGATACCGCCGTAGCGGTAGCCCTCCTCCCGCTCCATCAGACATATCTCCAGCGGTGTGTCGGCGAAGTGGAGCAGCCGGATGGCGGTGAGCGTCCCGGAGAAGCCGGCGCCGACGATGGTGACGCGCTGGGCACCGTCCTGCGGCTCGCCGGGGGCGTCGTGCCGCATGGGGTCGTGCCGCATGGGGTCGTCGAGCATGGCGGAGGCCTGCACGGCCGGGTCGTGCGGGGACTGCATGGGGGTGTGCGTTTCCACGTTCTTGTCTCCTTCGGTGCGGAAGAGAGCCGGTGGGGGTGGGAAGGTCAGCGCCACTCCTGGGTGAAGCGGACCTCGATCGCCTCACGGAATGAGCTGTGCACGGTGCGGCCGTGCCCGGCCGCCGGGAGGGACGCGGCGAACAGCGGGCGCGGTGGCGGTCAGGCGGCGGTGCGCGGCTCGCGCTGCCGCCGGCGGGAAGCAAGGGGTACGCCGATCTCTGGCGTCGTGAGGAACCAACTCCTGTCCTGGAAGCGAGTGTTTGCGCACGGGAGCGGGGGCTCCGGTGGAGGTGGCCGGCGAGATCGGCACTCAGCATCGGGACGGAACGCGATGTTCCGGAGTCATCGTGGATGATCCTGGACGCGCGCTGCGGCGGAGGATCAACGGCCGTATACCGCTTGACAGTCGAGACCCCCCGTCGTCTAACTTGAAACGAGTGTTCCAAGTTGATGGTGGCCCAGGTGTCCCATGGGGGAGGATGTTCGTGCCGCAGGTACTGGATCCGGGGAAAGCCCGCACGTTGGACGAGTTCATCGCGGAGCTGCGGCTGCTGAAGGCGTGGGCGGGCAATCCCTCGATCACCGAGATCACCCGCCGGGTCCACAAGGACTGGCAGCGAGCGGGCCGCCCGCGCAGCGAATGGCCGGCCCGCTCGACCATCGGCAACTGCTTCCAGCTGGGCCGCCGCCGCCCCAATCCCGATCTGCTGCTGGCCGTCGTCCGTACACTCGCCGGCGGCGACGAGGCGGCCGTCGCCGTATGGCGGCAGGCGCTGCGTACCGTCCTCGGTGAAGCCGAGGCCGCCGCCCGTGTCACCGCCTACGACCGGCTGCCCGCCGCGCCGTCCTCTCTCGTCGGCCGGTCCCGGCCGGCGTCCGACGCCGAAGCCGCACTCGCGGGGGGCGGCCGGGCAGGCGTCGTCGTGCTGGAGGGCGCCGCCGGGACCGGGAAGACCTCACTCGCCCTGCACGTGGCCCACCGCCTGTCCACGCGGAAGCGAGCCGACGCGCCCGTACTCTTCGCCAACTTGCGCGGCTTCGCACCGGACGGTCCGGCCGCCGACCCCGCCGCGGTGCTGGAGACCTTCCTGCGTCTGCTGGGCGTCACCGGGGACCGCATCCCGCACGGCGCCGCCGCCCGAGCCACCCTTTACCGGCAACTCCTCACCGGCACGGGCGCGTTGGTCGTCCTGGACGACGCGCCGGACGAAGCGCACGTACGGGCGCTGCTTCCCGAGGACCCCACCTGCCGCACGCTGATCACCAGCCGTCGTACGCTGCGCGCGCTGCCCGACGCCACCCGCCTCTCCCTCCCCCCGCTGGCACCGGCCGACTCGGTGGAGCTGCTGCTCCGCACAGCGGGAGCCGACCGCCTCGCCACCGACGCCACCGCGCTCCGCCGGATCGCCGACGACCTCGGACACCTTCCCCTGGCCCTGACGGTCATCGGCCGCCACATGCGGGAACACCCCGGATGGACGCTGGACGACTATCACCGCGAGCCCTTGATCACCCTCGCGCTGGAGGACGGTGTCCGCGGCGCGCTGGCCGCCTCCGACGCGCGGCTCGCCGCAGGCGCGCAGAAGTTGCTGCGCCTCCTCGCCCTTCACCCGCTGCACCGCACGGACACCACCGGCGCCGCGGTCCTCGCGGGCGAACGCGAACAGACCGTGCGCGAGCATCTCGACGCACTGTCCACCACGCATCTTCTGGTGGAGACGGAACCCGGATGGTTCCGTCTGCACGCACTGGTCCGCGCCTACGCGGAAGAACGCATCTGCATAGACGTGCCGGGGACTTCGATCCGCGAGGCCCTGGGCCGTGTACTGGCGCACTGTAGAGGCACCCACACGCGCGACAGGGCGCACGCACCGGGCGAACTCCCCGTGCTCAGGCGCCTCAACCGTGCCGAGGCCTGGGCCGAGGCCGTACTTCCGCGGGAGGGAGGCGGGGCACGGGCCCTCGCCGCGTGACGCCGCGCCGACCGGAGACCGGGGCGCTTCCCCGGCCGGGAGCGGCCGGCCGCAGCCAGGAGATGCGCCCTCCGAGGGTGGGTGACACAGTCGCCTTGCGCCAGGCCCCGACGCGCCGAGCCACGCGTTCGCCGGAGGCGACGGGATGCCGCGTCTCCCTCAGCGTCCGGCCCACGTCGGCCTGGCAGTGGCGGTGACCCTCGCATCCGATCCGGCCGGCAGGCGCCGGACACGTCCACCCTGTGCACGTACCGGGACCGTTGCCGGCCGGGCAGCCGCCACCCGTCCGATCACGCCGGAGGCGCTGCCAGGACCGGCGACCTTACGGAGACCGCCCTTTCCCGACCCGGCGATCCCGCTGACCTACGCGCACCGGTGACCACGTGACCGTCCTCCCGGGCTCCTTCGACGCCGGCGGGCCGCTGCCCGCCGGCGCGGCCCTGGTCCATCTCGGCCGGGTCGACCAGCAGGTGCAGGTGCACGGTCACCGGGTGGAGCCGGGTGAGGTCGAGGCCGCCCTGCGGGGACTGTCCGGGACACTCGACGCGGTCGTCCTCGCCGTCCCGATTCCGGACGGCAGTGTGGAACTCGCCGCCGCACACACCGTCGCCGACGATACGGCGGATTCAGCCACCGGCGACCTCCGCGAGGCCCTGCGCCGGCGCCTGCCGCCGTACATGGTCCCGGCCCGGCTGACCCCGGTCGCCGCCCTGACCCTCAACGCGAACGGGAAGGTGGACCGGACGGCCGTGCGGCGCCTGCTGGGCGGCACCGCCACAGGCTGGCCCCGAGCGGTGCGCCGATGCGAGGCGAGGACGGTGTGTCAGGCGGATTGCGCGGCCTGCCACGGCCGGAACGCCGTCCGGCCGTGGCAGCGGCTGCTTCACCAGTAGTGGCGCCGGCCTCCCACGGCGTGCCCCACGGACCCGAGAATCCAGAGGATCGCGCCGATGACCAGAAGGATGATTCCGATCGTCCACAGGATCGAGAGGTGGAAGAGGAATCCGATGATGAGTAGCACAACGCCGAGAGCGATCATGACTTCCCTCCAACGTGAATGAGCCAACGGCTCTAGAAGGCGTATGCCCCGCCGGTGAGCCCGCACGCCTGTCGGCGCGCTGTATCCGTGTCCCCCATTTCCGCGGTCCCACCCGGCGGGACCTCAGTGGGCCGCGGCCTCGAGCCGGGAGACCAGCCAGGGTTGCAGCGAGCGGGCGCCCTCCGGGGTGAGATGAACGCCGTCGCTGCGCACCTGTACGCCGTCGACCTGCCAGGTGAAAGCGCCGTGCGGACACAGCCGGTGCCCCAGGTCGAGGATGTCGGCCGTGCCGCGATGCCGGCCGGCGACCTGGCGGAGCAACTGGTTCCAGTGGTCGACGCGCTGCGGCTGGTCCTCGGGCCACACGCCACCGTCAGGGCGTTCTCCCCGGTGGTTGTAGGGCTCGGTGGCCAGCAGGACCCTGGCGCCGTGTGCCGACGCGATGCCGACCGCCCGGTCGAGCTGCGCGAGCAGGTACGCGTCGAAGGCCTTCTCGCCGGTGTGGGTCCAGCGCCCGTCATGCACGCGGTCCATGGTTTCCCAGCGGCCGAAGAGGAGGACGACCGTGTCGGGGTCGTGGCGGGTCACCGCCTGACGGAGGTCGCTCGGCCAGTGCCGGCACTCCTGGGACACGCGGTGCTCGGTGCCGAAGTAGCGGTAGGGGCTGTCCAGCGCCAGACCGCAGCCCTGCCGGGTGCTGTCGTGAAGGGTGACGTCCGGTGTCGGCGGCAGGTGGTTCACCAGGGTCCAGGCGATCGAATCGCCCACGATCACAGCGGAGACGGGCATGCCTGCCCGGTGGTGGCGGCCGGCCGGGCGGTCGGGGACCTGACCGGAGCGGTGACCGGGTTCGGCGGGCGCGGTGGCTTCTGCCGGTGCGGCGGTGGACGGAGCGAGCCGCTGCCCGGACGGCAGGGTGACGACGGCTGTGGCGGCCGCCGCGGCCATGCACGTCGTGGTGGCCGCCAGGGCGGGGGCCCGCCGGCGGAGGAACCGCGGGTGCCCGCGCTGCACCGGGCGTTCGACGGCGACGAACGACACCGCCGCGACCACGAGGGTGACGACGACGCGTACGCCGAACAGCGCGGCGCCGCGCAGCCCGGTGCGTTCGGCGTCGATCCAGGCGAACAGCGGCCAGTGCCAGAGGTACACGCCGTAGGAGATGCGGCCCAGGGCAGCCGCCGGGGGCAGGGACAGCAGCCGGGCGGCGACCGAGGCGGGCGCCCTGATCGTGTGCGTCAGCACCGCCGCCGTCGCCAGCGAACCCGCCAGGAGCCCGGCCGGATACAGCCGGGGGTCCGCGCCGTCGGCGTGCGACCACAGCCAGCCCAGGGTCACCGCTCCCAGCACCGCCGTGCCCGCCAGGGCGCGCTGACGCCCCCCGCGCGCCGTGGACGCCGGGAGACGGGCCGGCAGGACCGCGACGGCGCAGCCGAGCAGGAGCGCCAGTGCCCGCGTGTCGCTGCCGAAGTACACCCGGGGAAGACCGGCCGGCCCCCTGATCAGCGCCAGGCACACGGCGGCCGACGCGAGCACGCCGCCCGTGGTGAGCAGCAGGAGCACCCTGGCCGCGGCGCGGCGGCTGCGGCAGGCCCGCAGTACCCCGGCGACCGGCAGCGGCCACAGGAGGTAGAACTGCTCCTCGATGCCCAGGGACCAGGTGTGCTGCAACAGCGGCGGTGCCGCCGTCTGCGCGAAGTAGTCCGTGCCGTGGAAGATCATCCGCCAGTTGGCCACGTACGCCAGGGCGGCCAGGGCGTCCCCGCGCGTGCCTGCCAGGTCCTCGGCGGGCATCAGGTGCGGGCCGAGCACGCACACCGCGAGGAGCATCGCCGTCAGGGCGGGCAGGAGCCGGCGCGTCCGGCGTGCCCAGAACGCACCGAGGGCGATGCCGCCCGTTCTCGCCCACTCGGTGAGCAGCAGGGTGGTGATGAGATATCCGCTGAGCACGAGGAACGCGTCGACTCCCAGGAAGCCGCCGGACGCCCAGGGGAAGCCGCCGTGATAGGCGAGCACCGCGGCCACGGCCAGGCCGCGCAGTCCGTCGAGCGCGCGCACTCTGGGTGCGCCGGCGGCCCGGTCGCGCCAGGCCGCTGGAGCCGGCCTACGGCTGAGCTCCCGGCTCATCGCCAGCCGACATGCGATCCGTCCCGTCCGTACGACCCGGGGCACGCAACCGGCCGGGTGTCACGCCCGCGTCAGCGGACGCGGGCGCGGGTGCGGGCACCGCTGCTTGCCCTCCCACGTTGGCACCACCCCACCCCGCTCGCGCGCGGAGCCCGGCAGAGGGAGGACACGGGTCCGGGCCGGGCGGCGGCCGGGCGGGGCCCGGCCGGTGCTCGGCCGGTGCTCGGCCGGTGCTCGGCGGAGGGATCATTATGGGGGCATGTCCGAAACCCAAAAGTCTGGGGCGCCGGCCGTGGTGCGGCTCCCCCGTTACACGAGGGCGGACCAGGACGAGATCCTCGGCGACGGCGACGATCCGTTCGGTGTCGCCTCGACCGGTCTGACCTGGCTGCCCAAGGAAGAGCACTTCGGCGTCAGACACGGCGGCCGGCTCGTGGCCCACACCGGCCTGCTGCGGCTGCCCGTCGCGATCGGTGGCACCGGGACGGAGGTGGTGGGCGTCGGCGGGGTGGCCGTCGCACCGGACGCGCGCGGTCAGGGGCTGGCGCGGCTCGTCGTCACGGCCGCGCTGGAGCACGCCCGCACGATGGGTCCCCGGCACGCGCTCCTGTTCTGCCGGCCGCCCCTCGTACCGCTCTACCGGCGCCTCGGATGGCACCCGCTCGACACGGACGTACGCGTCGAGCAGCCCAGAGCCCGCCTGGTGGCCATGCCGCTGCCGACCATGGTGACGCCCCTGTGCGACGACGCCCGCTGGCCGCCGGGGCCGGTCCGCCTGTTCTCGCTGCCGATGTGACGGGCGCTCACCGCCGCCGGGTCGGGCGCCGACCGGCGTGCATCGCGGGTTCCTTCGTCCGCCAGGGGTATACCGGTTCGGCGCGCCACCGCCGGGCGACGATGCCGCTGGAGTGTCGGCCGGCAGGGGCGGACACACCCGAGAGGAACGGCACGCCGTGGACGAGTGGCCGCTGGCCGAGACATTCCGCAGCACGTCGGGCGACGTCCGCTGGAGCAGCCTTCGCCGGCGCCGGACACCTGGTCCAGGAGGACGCGCCCGCCGAACTCGCGACCGCTCTCCTCGACTTCTTCGCCCGGCAGGTGCGCTGACACCCGGCTGCGGCGGGGCCCGGGGTACGAGGACGCGATCTGGATAACCGAGGTGTCCTGACGTGTCCTGACTACGAGGAGTGACCGCGTGAGCGGACGGCGTGGATTAGCAATGCCCACCCTGGCCTGGCAGGTCGGCGGGGTGGGAGTGGCGGCCCAGGCGATGGCGTACGGCTTCGCACGGTACGGCTACGGACTGTTCCTGCCCGACCTGCGTGACCGCTTCGGCCTCTCGAACCGGTTTCAGCGCCACCGTCCTCGCGCTCGGCATCGGAACACTGATCGGGCCCGCCACGCTGGGGGCGGTGGCGGACCGTTCCGGCCTGCGTACCGCGTTCCTCGTGACCGCGGCCCTGACCCTGGTGACCCTGGCCTTCCGGCCCCCCGCGCGGCAGCCGGACGACGCCGCCGCCGCGCGGAAGGAGACGGACGACCGGAGCGGTCGGGCCGTCTCCCGCGGACGGTCGGGTCCGCCGGTCAGCTGAACTGGCTCTTCGGAGCCCGGCCGAGGTGACGGTCCCGGTAGCGGCGCGAAGCGGCCACGGCCCGGGGTGCCGGTGGTCGTGGCCGCTTCGGTGCCTGCGGATGAGCCGGGTCCGGCCGGCCGGTCCCGTCGGGGACCGGCCGGCCGGACCGTCTCACCGCGTGTGCGTTCAGCCCACCCGGCCGGACGCCTTCGAGCGGGAGCGGCGGTACAGCACCGTTCCGCCCATCAGCGAGGCCAGGCTCGCGCCGGCCAGCGCCCAGGTGCCCTCCGTTCCGGTGTGCGCGAGGGTGCCGGGCGTCCGCTCCTGCACGACCGGAGCCGGCCTCGGCGTCGAGCGGACCGGCGGCGTGCCGTGCGGCCGGTGCGGGGGCTCGGAGCGTACCGGCGGTTCGTGGCGGGGCGGCGTGCTCCGCTGCGGCTCGTCGGGCCGGTCGGCCGGGCCGTTCACCGAACGGTTGCCGGAGACGGGGTTGCCGATGCCCACCACGTTCGCACTGTTGCCGCTGACGTTCACGGGCAGATCGACCGGGAGCTGGACGCCGTTGCCGCTCACCACGCCCGGCGAGTTCTGCGCGGCACCATGAGCCGTGGCTCCGCCCTGTGACTCGGCTCCTTCCTTACCTTCCTTGGCGCCGCCCTCGTTGGCGCAGCGGTTGCCCAACGCGGGGTTGAGCAGCCCGACCACGTTCACGGTGTTCCCGCACACGTTCACCGGGACGTGCACCGGCAACTGGATGACGTTGCCGGAGATCAGCCCGGGCGAGCCGACCGCGGCCCCGTTAGCGGTGGAGTCGGCGTACACCGGCCCCGCCACTGCCATCGCACCGGAGACGGCGGCGAAGGCGATCACACTGTTACGGGTAGCCCGTTTCATCGGTTCCCAGCCCTTCAGACACTGTTGCGGGCACTCACCCGCACCTGAGCAAACGGAAGGGAAACCGGACAGGTTATGGCTACTCAGTCTTTTGCCCGGCACGAGGGACATCGCTGGGCGGCGGAACGCGGTCCCGGAGGCGTGCCCGGAGCAGGTTCCGGGCCCCCCGGCCGGCGCGGCGTCCGCTCAGCCGATGGCCGCCGCCCGGACCACAGCCGGGTCCTCACCGGTGAGTTCGGCGATGCGGTGGGGGGCGACACCCGCGGCCACCGCGCGGGCGAGCAGTTCGTCGCGGCCGTGCGCGCAGTCGCGGTAGGCGAGCAGGTCGGTCTCGACCGCGGCCAGGGTCTCGGGAGCCGTACGGTGACGCAGCCGGCTCAATTCCTCCTCGCTCAGCGGAACCGGCAGCCGCTCCGCCTCCGCGGGAATGGCCGTGGTGTCCTCCGGAGGCACCACCCGCAGCCGCGGGGACGTCGCCGACACGCCCTGCGCGTCGAGCCACGCCCGCACCGCTGATGTGTCCATGCAGGCGAGCGGTTCCGTCGCGGCCGGCGGTACGCCGAGCGTGTCGGCCGGGTCGTCCGCGAGAAAAAGATAGGCGTCGTCGGTCATGGTTCGCTCCTCGTCACAGACACTGGTCGGCCGGTCGCCGTCCCCTTACCCCGTTCGCGTCCGCATAGCGCGGCGGATCCGCCATCCGGGGGGACGGAGGACCGGGCCGCCGCCAAGCGAGTGACGGCGGTGCGGTCACGAAGGCCGGGAAGCCGGCGGACCGACGCACCGGCCACCCGACGGCTGGCAGACCCGCAGGTCAGCGGGCCGGCGTCCGTCGGCCGAGGCCCACGGAACCGAGGACGAGGCCGCGGGCGTTCAGTCGAGGCCGAGGGCGTTCACGACACGCTCGGCCATCCGCTGCTCGCCGAGGGCGTTGGGGTGCACCGGCACGATGTTGCTGCCGAAGAGCAGCGGTTCGATCCACCGTGTGCCGACGGGCTCGCACGCGTCGTGGCCCTCGGACGCCTCGGCGAAGTCGACGTAGGTCGTGCCGGTCTCCTCGGCGGCGCGCCGGACGGCGGCGTTGAGGTGGGTCTGGAGCGAACGCAGGTAGGGCACGTCACCGGAGGCGATAGGCAGTTTCGCGAAGCAGGACGGGTCGGCGGTCGCGGGGGTGATCCACGGGTAACCGAGGACGGCCACGCGGGCGTCGGGCGCCTTGGCCCGTACCGCGCGCAGAGCGGTCTTCAGCGCCGGGTACGTGTTCGCGTCGATCGCGTCCTCGAAGGAGGTGCCGTACTTGTCCTTGCAGGGGCTGCCCGCGCCCCCGCTGAGCACGCCCGCGGTGCCGCAGGCGACCACGGCGTTGATGAAGGTGCCGTTGTCGTTTCCGCCGATCGTGAGCGTGACGAGGTCGGTGTCGGGGGCGACGGCGTCGGCCTGGGGAGCGACCCCGGGGTACTGGGCGTGGGTGAAGTCCTTGGTCTGGGCGGCCCCGCAGGTGACGTCCGTCAGCCTGGCGCCGGTGTGCGCGGCGACGACGTGCGGGTAGTTGGCCGTGGAGCGCAGACAGAGCAGGTTGGTGGGGTCGACGGGCAGGACGCCGGAGGCTGCGCTGTAACTGTCGCCGAGGGCCGCGTACTTGAGGGGTGCCGTGGCGTGGGCGGGGGTGGGGGCGGCGGTGAGGCCGAGGGCCAGCGCGCCGGTGACTGCGGAGGCCGCGGTGAGGACACGGCGGCGCAGGGCGGGGCGCGGGGCAGGCAGGGGCATGTGCTCTCTCTTCTCGTGGCGGGGAACACGGGGCGTGCGGGCCTGGGGTGCCCGCACGCGTGCTGGTGCGCGAGATTGCGGCGGCTCGAGCCGGGGGGAGCGCCGGCCGTCGGGGCCTGGCCGGGCAGGCGTACGTACGACGACGGCCGTGACGTGCCGGTCGCGGGATTACCGCGGGTACTACCGATAGGTAATGTGCGGGCGCCGATACGCCGAGTCAACGGTGCTGACGGAACTTCTTGGAACGCTCACCTGTCGCCGCGGTGAAACCGCCGTGCACGAGAGCCGTACGGGGGTCGCGCACGGGCATGGCCGCGCGCCTGCGGGTACCCGGCCCCCGGCCACGGCGACGCTTGCCGTACCGCCTCCCCCGTTCCAAGGAGCCCTCGATCATGATGGACGTAGCGAACACGGGTCCCGCCTCCGGAGACGACCGCAGGACCCTGACCAACCGGCAGGGCCACCCCGTCCACGACAACCAGAACCAGCGCACCGTCGGCGCCCGCGGGCCGGCGACACTGGAGAACTACCAGTTCCTGGAGAAGATCAGCCACTTCGACCGGGAACGCATCCCGGAGCGGGTGGTGCACGCCCGCGGCGTCACGACGTACGGCTTCTTCGAGGCGTACGGCGCCTGGGGTGACGAGCCGATCGGCCGCTACACGCGGGCGAAGCTGTTCCAGGAGCGCGGCAAGCGCACCGACGTCGCCGTGCGCTTCTCCACGGTGATCGGCGGCCGTGACTCCTCCGAGGCCGCCCGCGATCCCCGGGGTTTCGCCGTCAAGTTCTACACCGAGGACGGCAACTGGGATCTGGTCGGCAACAACCTGGGCGTCTTCTTCATCCGGGACGCCATCAAGTTCCCCGACGTGATCCACGCCCTGAAGCCGGACCCGGTGGACTTCGAGCAGAAGCCGAACCGGATCTTCGACTTCATGTCGCAGACGCCCGAGGCCATGCACATGCTGGTCAACCTGTTCAGCCCGCGCGGTATCCCGGCCGACTACCGCCATATGCAGGGCTTCGGCGTGAACACGTACAAGTGGGTGAACGCCGAGGGCAACACCGTGCTCGTCAAGTACCACTGGATGCCGAAGCAGGGCGTGCGCTCCATGACCGAGGAGGACGCCGCCCATGTGCAGGCCGATGGCCTCGGGCACGCCACGAAGGACCTGTACGAGGCCGTAGGGCGCGGCGAGCACCCCGAGTGGGAGCTGCTCGTGCAGATCATGGAGGACGGGGAGCACCCCGAGCTGGACTTCGATCCGCTGGACGACACCAAGACCTGGCCGGAGCAGGAATTCCCGCCGAAGCCGGTGGGCCGGATGGTGCTGGACCGGATGCCGGAGAACTTCTTCGCGGAGAACGAGCAGATCTCCTTCGGCACGGGTGTCCTCGTCGACGGACTGGACTTCTCCGACGACAAGATGCTCGTCGGCCGTACCTTCTCCTACAGCGACACCCAGCGCTACCGGGTCGGCCCGAACTACCTCCAGCTGCCCGTCAACCACGCGAAGAACGCCCAGGTGCGCACCAACCAGCGCGACGGGCAGATGACCTACCACGTCGACGGCGGCGGGGAGAACCCCACCGTCAACTACGAGCCGTCGATCCGTGGC
This sequence comes from Streptomyces sp. NPDC028722, assembly GCF_040637655.1. Taxonomy (NCBI): domain Bacteria; kingdom Bacillati; phylum Actinomycetota; class Actinomycetes; order Kitasatosporales; family Streptomycetaceae; genus Streptomyces; species Streptomyces sp. NPDC028722. Next base: position 206,476 of record NZ_JBEZWU010000011.1, on the reverse strand, counting down.
GGGCTGCGTGAGGCGCAGTACCCGGCGCACGACGAGCAGGGCCCGGAGATCCGCGGCCGGCTCACCCGCAGGCGGATCCCCCGCACCAACGACTACCTCCAGGCCGGCCAGCGGTATCTGCTCATGGAGCAGTGGGAGCGCGACGACCTGGTGCGCAACATGGTGGGCCAGCTCTCGCGGTGCGACCGGCCCGTCCAGGAACGGATGGTGTGGCACTTCCTGCTGGTGGAGAACGACCTCGGGCTGCGGGTCGGTGAGGGCCTCGGCATCCGCCCGGAGGACGTCGCGGACCTGGAGCCGCTGGCCGGCCAGGACCTCACCGGGGAGGACAAGGAGCGGCTGGCGAACCTCGGCAAGAACCCGCCGCGGGACGTGGAGGGCCTCACCATGACGCATTGCGTGCCCGACCAGCGCCATGTGGTGACCCGCTGAGCACACGCGCGGCGGCGCTACGGGCCGTGCGGGAGCCGTCAGGACGGTGAAACACCGTCAGGACCCGCTCGCCGGCGGGCCGTCCCGGGCCGTCCCGGCTTCCGTCCGGGACGGCCCGGGACGGCCCGGGACGGCCCGGGACTGCACCGGGGCCGGTCAGGTGACGACGGGGGCCGCCCCGTGCTCAGCGGAGAGGCGGGCGCGGCTGCCGTGCGGGCAGTGGACGACGCGCTCGCCGAGGCCGAGCCGGCCGGCCTCGGCGAGGAAGGCGGACAGCGGCGAGCGCATCACCGTGTAGTCGCCGTAGTGCACGGGCAGGACGGCCCGGGGGTCCAGGCGCCGGGCCAGCTCCGCACCCTGCGCGCCGTCCATGGTGACCACGAACCCGCCGGGCAGGCGGGTGCCGCCCAGATGCAGGACGGCCAGGTCGGCGACGGGGAAACGGCGGGTGATCTCGTCCAGGCCGTCGAAGGGCATGGTGTCGCCGGAGACGTACAGCCGGAGCCGCGGCGGCCCGCCCACCGGCCCGAACTCGATCATGCTGCCCATCACCGGCGGCAGCAGCCCGCTCAGCACCGGCTGTCTGGCGTGCCGGCCGGGCAGTGCCGTGATCGTGGCCTGCGCCCGGCCCTGCCGGAGGGTGAGTCCCTGCCAGGTCCGCAGTCCCGCGGTCCGCTCGAACCCGTGCAGGACTTTCAGCCGGCGGGCGGCGTGCGGGGTGCTGATGACCGGTACCGCGTGGTCCAGGTGCCGTCGGGCGCGGCGGTCCCAGTGGTCCCCGTGCAGGTGCGAGAGCACGATCCCGTCGAGGCGGGGCAGGTCCCAGGGCTGCACGGCGGGCTCGGTCAGGCGCCGGGTCAGCAGTCCGTAGCCGAGGTAGGCGTACTGGCCCCGGTGCAGGAAGTTCGGGTCGGTGAGCAGGGTCAGCGGGCCGTAGCGCAGCAGCACGGTCGCGTTGCCGATGAAGTGGAGGTCGACCGTGTCGTCGGTGAGGCCGTCCGTGGTCCCGGGCATGTGATCAGCCGCCTTCCGTCCGAGCCGGGGCACGCCCGCGCGGTACCGCGGGCGCGCCGGGTTCTTCCCGTCGGCGGCCGGGTACCCCTGCCGGGCGGAACAGCCCCGGCGAGCCGGCCGGAGCCGTTCCGCGACGCGGCGGCGGGACGAGCGGAGGGGTGGTCCGTGTTCGAGAATTTCGAGGTCAGCACGGTACGGACGGACGGTGCGTCGGTCTTCGTACGCCACGGCGGCGAGGGTCCGCCGGTGGTGCTGCTGCACGGCCATCCGCGCACGTCCGCGACCTGGCACCGGGTCGCCCCGCTGCTGGTCCGCAGCGGTTTCACCGTGGTCTGCCCCGATCTGCGCGGCTACGGCCGCTCGCGTGGTCCGGCGCCCACGGCGGACCACGTTGGGTACTCCAAGCGGGCCGTCGCCGGTGACGTGGTGGAGGTGCTGCGCGCGCTCGGCCACGACCGGTTCGCGGTCGCCGGGCACGACCGCGGGGGCGCCGTGGCGCTGCGGCTGACCCTCGACCACCCCGACGCCGTCTCCCGGGTGGCGCTGCTGGACTGCCTCCCGATCAGCGAGCACCTGTCGCCGCTGACGACCGAGTTCGCCACGCAGTGGTGGCACTGGTTCTTCTTCGCCCAGCCGGACATCCCGGAGCGGGTCATCAACGCCGATCCGGACAGCTGGTACCGCGGCGACCCGCGGGTCATGGGGCGGGAGAACCACGACGAGTGGCGGGAGGCCACCAGGAACCCCGAGGTGGTGCGGGCGATGCTGGAGGACTACCGGGCCGGGCTGACCGTCGACCTGCGGCACGAGGAGGCCGACCGGGCCGCCGGGAACCTGATCCGGTGCCCGGCGCTGGTGCTGTGGTCGCTCAGGGACGATCTGGAGGACCTCCACGGGGACCCCTTGCGGATCTGGCGTCGGTGGGCGAAGGACGTGCGCGGCCACGGCATCGACTCCGGGCACCACGTGGCCGAACAGGCGCCCGAGGAGCTCGCGTCCGCGCTGGGCGACTTCTTCGCCGGGCGGACGGCCTGAGGGAGACGCTCCCCGGCCGGACCGGCGCGACCGCCCGGTCCGGCCGGGCCGCGCCGCCGGCCGCCCACAGATGGCCGAGCGTGCCGCAGCGGTGGAGCCCGGGAACTGGTAGCTGTCGGTAGGACAGCCGATACGGGGGAACCGGCCCCCGGGGAACGAACCCGGAAACCGACCGAGACGAGGAGCGATGGCGACCACCGTGCGCGAGAGCAGGACCGAGACCGCGCCGCCCGGCCTTCGACTGCCGGGGATCCTGCTGGGGGTGGGGCTCGGCGGATTCGTCGACGGCATCCTGCTGCACCAGCTGCTGCAATGGCACCACATGCTCACCAGCACCGACCACGATCACATAGGTGTCAAGTACTACGATCCGCACACCGTCTCCGGGCTGCGGATGAACACCGTGTGGGACGGCGTCTTCCACACCGTGTGCTGGCTCGCCGTCCTCAGCGGCCTCTCGGTCCTGTACGCCCGGGTGACCACCGGACGGCGCCAGGTGTGGGCCTCACGGGTGCTGTGGGGCTGGATCCTGGCCGGCTGGGGGCTGTTCAACCTGGTCGAGGGCCTCCTGGATCACCAGATCCTGGGCATCCACCACGTGCACGGCGGGCCGTACCAGGTCTGGTGGGACATCGGCTTCCTGGCCCTCGGCGCGCTGCTGCTGGCCGGCGGCCTGCTTCTGCGACGCGGTGCACGGCCCGTCGACCCGGCGGCCTCCCGCGCGGGCCGAGAGGACCGCACCGTCTGATGGACCACGGCACCCTCCCTCCGCACCCCGGGATGCTCCAGCCGCATCCCGGCATGAGTCACCCGCACCACCACGAGGGCGGCGGCCCGCTGGAGACCGTACTGCCCGCGCTGGCCCTGCTGGTGTGCGCGGGCGGATATCTGCTGCTGGTGCGCCGGGCACGCCGCCGCAACCCGGTGCGGGGCTGGAACCCCTGGCGCACCGCCGCCTTCGGCACCGGCCTGGTGCTGCTGGCGGCGGCGCTGCTGCCGCCCGTCGCCGGCCTCGCCCACCGTGACTTCCGCGGTCACATGACCCAGCACATGCTCATCGGCATGTACGCGCCGCTCGCCCTGGTGCTCGGCGCGCCGGTCACGCTCCTGCTGCGCGCCCTGCCCGCAGCGCGTGCCCGGCGTCTCACCGCGTTCCTGCACAGCGGCCCGGCCCGCCTGCTCGCCCATCCGGCGGCCGGTCTGCTGCTGTCCACGGGCAGCCTCGTGGTCCTGTACTTCACCCCGCTCTACGGCACCGCCACGGCCCACCCGGCCGGGCACTGGCTGCTGCACGCCCACTTCCTGGCCTCGGGCTGCCTGTTCGCGTACGCCGTCGCCGGCCCCGACCCGGCTCCGGCCCGCCCCGGTGTGCGCACCCGGCTGGTGTACCTGGGGTGCGCCATCGCGGTGCACGCGGTCGTCGCACAGCTGATGTACGGCGGTTTCTGGGTGGACATCCACGCCCCCGTCCCGCAGGTCCAGGGCGGCGCGATGATCATGTACTACGGCGGTGACATCGCCGAACTCCTGCTGGCGGCGGCCCTCGTCGCCACCTGGCGCCCCGAACGCCACGTGCTGCCGCGGCCTCGGTCGGGCCACCCGGCCGAAGTAGTGGAATATTAAACAACTGCACTCCGTTATGGCCGCGTCAAGGACGGACGAGGAGGCCCGGAGTGGAGACGCAAGTGGAGACCACGTACTACGACCACGGCACCGCCGCCGACCGGTGGGAGCGCGCGCGGCTGTTCTTCGCCGCCAGGGACTACGCGGGTGCGGCGCGGGTGCTGGCCGGGCTGGTCGAGGAGGCGCCGGAGCAGACCGGGCCCCGGCTGCTGCTGGCCCGCGCCTACTACCACTCGGCGCAGCTGCGGCGCGCCGAGGCGGAGTTGCGGACCGTCGTGGAGCAAGAGCCGGTGGAGCACTACGCCCGGCTGATGCTGGGCCGCACCCTCCAGCGGCAGGGCCGGCACGAGGAGGCCGGCCGGCACCTGCGGATCGCCTCGGCGCTCGCGGGAGACTTCCCGGAGCGCTGAGGCGAGCGGACCCGGCCGGCCGGGGGCGAGGCCCGGCTGCCGGGTCCGGCAGGAGCGGGGTCCCCCGGCCGGCCGGTGACCCGCGCCACGGGGAGCGGTGCCCGGGCATGGCATCCTGACGCGATGGCACCTCCCCGTGAACACGCACCGCTCGCCGAGCGGGTCGAGGAACTCCTCGCCGCCGGCGGCCCCCTGCCCCTCGTCGCGGCCGGACGGCCGGTGCTGCGGCGCGGCACCGAGCCGTACGACGGCCAGCTCGGCCCCGCCCTGCTGGCCCGGTTCATCGAGGCCCTGCGCGTCACCATGCGCGCGGCGCCCGGCGTGGGACTGGCCGCGCCGCAGGTCGGCGTACCGCTGCGGATCGCGGTGATCGAGGATCCGGCGCCGGTGCCGCGGGAGGTAGCCGTGGTCCGGGGCCGGGTCCCGCAGCCGTTCCGGGTCCTGGTCAACCCGGTGTACGAGCCGGCCGGCAGCGCCCGGGCCGCGTTCTTCGAGGGCTGCCTGAGCGTGCCGGGCTGGCAGGCGGTGGTGGCCCGGCACGCGGAGGTCCGGCTGCGCGGCGAGGACGAGCGGGGCCGCGCCCTGGACGAGGTGTTCACCGGCTGGCCCGCCCGGATCGTCCAGCACGAGACGGACCACCTCGACGGCACGCTGTACCTGGACCGCGCCGAGATCCGGTCCCTGTCGACCGACGAGGCGGTAGCGGCCCTGTGGGCGCAGCCGTCCCCGGAGGCGGCCGCCGAGGCCCTCGGCTTCCGCCTCCCGTAGCCGGCGCTCAGTTGTCCCGGTACGCCTCCAGCAGCCGCAGCCACACCTCGCTCAGGGTCGGGTAGGACGGCACCGCGTGCCACAGCCGGCTGAGCGGGACGCGGCCGGCGACCGCGACGGTGGCCGAGTGGATGAGTTCGCCGACGCCGGGGCCGACGAAGGTGACGCCGCGCAGGATCTCGTCCTCCAGGTCCACGACCATGCGGGCGCGGCCCTTGTAGCCGTCGCCGTACAGGCCCGCCCCGGCGACGGAGGAGAACTCGACGTCGACGGCGCGGACGCGGTGGCCGGCCTGTTCCGCCTCGGCGAGGGAGAGGCCGACCGCGGCGGCCTCGGGGTCGGTGAAGACGACCTGGGGTACGGCGTCGTGGTCGGCGGTGGCCGCGTGCGCCCCCCAGGGCTCGTCCAGCACGGGGCTGCCTGCGGCGCGGGCGGCGATGGCGGCGCCGGCGGCACGGGCCTGGTACTTGCCCTGGTGGGTGAGGAGGGCGCGGTGGTTGACGTCACCGACCGCGTACAGCCAGTCGGTGCCGGTGACCCGCAGACTGTCGTCGACGTCCAGCCAGGAGCCGGGCCTCAGGCCGATGCTGTCCAGGCCGAGGTCGTCGGTCTGCGGGAGGCGGCCGGTGGCGAAGAGGATCTCGTCGGCCTCGACGCGGTCGCCCGCGGAGGTGACGGCCACGACGGTGCCGTTCTCGCGGGTGACGGACTCGACGGAGGTGCCGGTGCGGATGTCGGTGCCCGCCTCGGCGAGCGCGTCGGCGACCAGCTCGCCGGCGAACGGCTCCATCCGGTTCAACAGGCCCTTGCCGCGGACCAGCAGGGTGACCCGGGAGCCGAGGGCCTGCCAGGCGGTGGCCATCTCGGTGGCGACGACACCGCCGCCGACGACGATCAGCCGGCCGGGAGCCGCCTTCGCGCTGGTGGCCTCGCGGCTCGTCCACGGCCTGACCTCGGCCAGTCCCGGCAGGTCGGGCAGCTGGGCGCGGGTGCCGGTGCAGACGGCCACGGCGTGCCGGGCGGTGAGGGTGGTGACCGTGCCGTCGGGTCCGGTGACGGCGACGGTACGGGGCCCGGCCAGCCGGCCGTGGCCGCGGTAGAGGTCGGCGCCCGTGCCCTCCAGCCAGGCGACCTGGCCGTCGTCCTTCCAGTGGGAGGCGTACTCGTCCCGGTGGGCCAGCACGGCCGGTGTGTCGAGCGGGCCCCTCACGGCCTGGCGGAGCCCGGCCAGGCGGCGGGCGTCGGCGTAGGCGATGACCGGCCTGAGCAGGGCTTTGCTGGGCATGCAGGCCCAGTACGAGCACTCGCCGCCGAGCAGTTCGCTCTCCACGACCGCGGTGGTGAGGCCGGCCGCGCGGGTGCGGTCGGCGACGTTCTCGCCGACCGGGCCGCCGCCGAGCACCACGACGTCGTAGGCGATGGATTCCGTTTCCGTCATGAGCTCAGTCTGGTGGGTGGTGTGCGCCGTGGCCACAGGGGTACGCGCGCGGAACACAGGCGTGCGCGCGTGGAATAGGCGGACCGGCGGCCGTGTTTCCGCCGTCGGCACACCCCTACACCAGGAAGAGGGAATCACGCCATGAGCAGCACCGTGGAGCTGACCAAGGAGAACTTCGACCAGACGATGAGCGAGAACGCGTTCGTTCTCATCGACTTCTGGGCGCCCTGGTGCCCCCCGTGCCGGCAGTTCGCCCCCGTCTACGAGAAGGCGGCGGCGGAGAATCCCGATCTGGTGTTCGGCAAGGTGGACACGGAGGCGCAGCCCGAGCTGGCCGCGGCCTTCGAGATCCAGTCGATCCCGACGCTGATGATCGTCCGCGACCAGGTGGCGGTCTTCTCCCAGCCGGGCGCCCTGCCCGCGCCGGTCCTCACGGACCTCATCGGCCAGGCCCGCGGCCTCGACATGGACGAGGTCCGCAAGAGCATCGCCGCCCAGCAGGGCGAGACGCAGAAGTAACCCGTACGGGGCCTCGGTTCCGGGTCAGCTCGACTCGCGCCGCACCACCGAGGCCCCCAGCACGGGGTGCACCTCGGGCTCGCGGCCGGGATCGCGTACGGCTCGGTCGACCAGGCCGGCGAGGTCGCGGCCCGAGGGCAGCTCGATGTGGACCGTGCTGAGCCGCGGTCGCAGCAGCCGGCCCAGCATCAGGTCGTCGGCGCCGATCACGGCGACGTCCTCGGGGATGCGTACGCCCTCGTCCTGCAAGGCGCGCATCAGCAGCATCGCGTACTCGTCGTTGTAGGCGAACACCGCGTCCAGGCCCGACCCGGGCCAGCGGACGGCGAGTTCGGCGGCGGCCTCCTCGGTGTGGGCGAGCGGCAGCTCGGTCACGGTCGCGTCCGTGCCGCGCAGTGCCTCGCGGACGCCGGCGAGCCGGGGACGCGAGTACGCCTCCAGCCCGGATTCCGCCGGTACGACCACACCGATCCGGCGCCGGCCACGGGCGTACAGGTGGGTCGCGGCGCAGCGGCCGACGGCGTCGTGATCCATCAGCAGGGCGTGGGCGCCGTCGACGCGCACGGGGCCGAGGGTGACGACGGCCCGGGCTCCGGACCGTTTGAGGACGGCGACACCCTGCGGGCCGAGGCCGGTGCCGGGCACCAGGACGGCGACCGGCCGCAGTTCCGCCCAGGCGCGGGCGGCTTCGTCGCCCTCCAGCCCGACGCTGCCGTACTGCACGACGGTGTAGTCCAGACGGCCGAGCGCCCACTGGAGCTCGCTGAGGAACGCGCTGTAGAGGGGCCCGGCCGGGACGGCAGGGGCGGGCATGAGGACCATGCGGCTGTGCCCGGCGCGCAGACTGCGGGCGGCGGCGTGCGGCACGTACCCCAGTTCGTGGGCGGCCTCACGCACGCGCCGGCGCGTCGGCTCGCTGATGCGTACCGCGCCGGTGTCGTTGAGGACGTAGGAGACGGTCGCGCGGGAGACGCCCGCCAGGCGGGCCACGTCGGCACTCGTGGGCGTGTTCGGTATCTGCACCATGACAGACCGCATCCTGGCAGAGCCCCGGGCACCGGGAGCAGCCGGGGCAAGGTGGTTCACCGTTGCACAGAACCGGCACCGGTACGCCGACGGGCGGAGTCGCCGCCGCGCGCCGCGCACCGGGCGCGCACCGACGTCCGCCGCGACGGCCTAGCGATACGGGCCGGTGCGGGTCACCCGGGCGACCAGGTCGGTCCAGCCGCTCTCGAGGCGTTCCATGGGCATGCCGCACTGCCGGGTCAGGTGGTGGATCAGGGCCGGGTCCAGTGAGGCCATCAAGGTCTGGGCGAGCAGGTCGCAGTCGCCGTCCGGCACGATCTGGCGGAGCAGCATCGCGACGTGGACACGCAGCGCCTCGACCGCGGGGTGGGCGAACCGGCGGGCCGGCTCGGCTTGGGCGGCGAGTTGCAGGTCCAACTGCTCGGCCGAGCGGTAGAGCACCGCCACGCCGAACGCCCGCAGCCGCTCCAGGGGCGGCGCGCCGGGCCCGAGCGGCGGGGGGCCGCCCACGAAGTCGGCCTGTAGCTGCCGGGCGGAGTGGTCGAGCAGGGCCATGAGCAGTCCGGTGCGGTCGCCGAAGCGCCGGAAGACGGTGCCCTTGCCGACCTGGGCCGCGGCGGCGACCGCCTCCATCGTGACCCCGGCGACCCCGTGCTCCGCGATCAGCCGGGCCGCGGCCTCCAGCAGCCGGGCCCGGTTGCGGGCGGCGTCGGCCCGCAGGCACGGCTCGTCGGGGCCGGCACCGACCTCCAGCAACCTGGGTTCGCCGAGGGGCTCCTGAGGGTTCGGGAAAGGCGGCAGCGCGCGGGACATGAAGACAGCGTAAAGCATCGGGAAGAAAACTGGACCGCGGTCCGCTTAGGGTGATAGAAACGTAAACGGACCTCGGTCCGGATTCGTGACAGCAATGTTTCAGCCCCTTGGAGTTCTCATGTCCGTCCGCATCCTCGCGCTCGTCGGCAGCCTGCGCGCCGGTTCGCACAACCGCCAGCTCGCCGAGGCGGCCGTCAAGCTCGCGCCCGAGGGCGCGGAGGTCGAACTGTTCGAGGGTCTGGCCGACGTCCCCTTCTACAACGAGGACATCGACGTCGAGGGCGACGTGCCGGCCGCCGCCGCGAAGCTCCGCGAGGCCGCCCAGGCCGCCGACGCCTTCCTGTTCTTCTCCCCCGAGTACAACGGCACCATCCCGGCCGTCCTGAAGAACGCCATCGACTGGCTGTCCCGCCCCTACGGCGCCGGCGCCTTCGGCGGCAAGCCCGTCGCCGTGATCGGCACCGCCTTCGGCCAGTACGGCGGCGTGTGGGCGCAGGACGACACCCGCAAGGCCGTGGGCATCGCAGGCGGCAAGGTGATCGAGGACATCAAGCTCTCCATCCCGGGCTCCGTGACCCGCTTCGCCGCGACCCACCCGTCCGACGACGCCGAGGTCGCCGCCCAGCTGACCGAGGTCGTCGCCCGTCTGCACAGCAACGTGGGCGAGGCCGCCGCGGCCTGACCGTGCGACCCGCGAAAGGGCCGGAGCCCGCCACGGCTCCGGCCCTTCGCCGTCCCCGGGCGGCACGGTGAGGTGCCTGTGACGCAGGTGACCCGGCCCCGGCGGGGTAGGCGGGTCGTGACCGCGTCCGCCGGCCGGGTTCCGGCACCGCCGCTCCAGGGGGTGCCGGGGGCCGCCGTACGACCGGTCACGCGGCCGCACCGGACCGCCGGCCGCCGGACGTCTCACGGGAGGAAGAGGCATGCCCCTGGTTCCGCCGCCGTTCGACCCGGAACTCGCCGCCGTACTGGAGCGGTACCGGGACGTGCTGTCGCCCGGTTTCACCCTGGACGACCTCGACGGCGCCCGGCGGAGCGCGGCCGTCGAGCTGGTCGACCCCACCCTGGACGGCGCCTTCGAGACGGAGGACCGTACGGCGCCCGGCCCCGCCGGCGCCCCCGACGTCTCCCTCCTCGTGTGCCGTCCCGCGTCCGCCGCCGCCACGGCGGCCCTGCCGGTGATCTACCACGTGCACGGCGGCGGCCTGGTGGCCGGCTCCAACCGGGCCGGCGTGACCGAAGCCCTGGCGTGGGCCGACGAACTGGGCGCGGTGGTCGTGTCGGTGGAGTACCGGCTCGCGCCCGAACACCCGCACCCCGCGCCGGTCGAGGACGTGTACGCCGGGCTGCTGTGGACCGCGCGGCACGCGAAGGAGATCGGCGGCGACCCGGACCGGATCGTCGTCGCGGGCGCCAGCGCGGGCGGCGGCCTGACCGCGGCGCTCGCCCTGCTCACCCGGGACCGCCGGGGCCCGCGCCCGCTCGGCCAGCTGCTGATGGGCCCGATGCTGGACGACCGCAACGACAGCGGGTCCAGCCGGCAGATGGCCGGGCTGGGCGTCTGGGACCGTACCGCCAACGACACCGCCTGGACGGCACTGCTGGGCGACCGGTGCGGCGGCCCGGACGTCTCCCCGTACGCCGCCCCGGCCCGCGCCACCGACCTCTCCGGCCTCCCCCCGGCCTTTCTCGACGTGGGCTCGGCGGAGACCTTCCGGGACGAGGTGGTCGCCTACGCGTCCCGGATCTGGCAGGCCGGCGGCGAGGCCGAACTCCACGTCTGGCCGGGCGGCTGCCACGGCTTCGACGCCCTGGCCCCCGAGGCGGCCCTGTCCCGGGCGGCCCGCACGGCCCGGATCGGCTGGCTGCGGCGCCTGCTGGCGGACTGAGCCGACGACCGCGCCTCCGGACGGCCCGCAGCCTGTCCGGCCGACGACCCCGGGGCTGCTCGCGGGACCGGCACTCAGCCGGACACCAGCGCCTCCCTCCCGGCCACCCGGCGCGCCGGCGCGTGGTCGAGGTGCACCACCACGGTGCTGAGGAAGTGCTGCACGGCCTGGTCGACGCTGCGGATGAAGCCGGTCTCGGCGCTGCCCCGGCCACTGCCCATGCCCTTGAACAGGGAGAGGCGGAAGCCGGTGATCCGGGCACCGTCGGCCCGGGGCAGCAGGTCCGCCGGCTCGGGGCGCAGCCGCTCCAGCGTGCCCCGCGGGCCTACGGCGTCACCGTCGACCAGAGTCTCCACGTGCAGATCGGCGGGCGCCTCCGCCAGCCGCCGGACGAGCCGCTTCACCCAGGTGAGGGGATAGCCCTGCTCGGGCGCGGGGAGGTCCGTGGAGACGCGGAGCTTCCCGGTGCGCAGGTCCGCGCCCACCGAGAGCACACCGGGCGCCCCGTCGATGCGGAGTTCCGCCTGGAGCCGGCCCTCCAGGCAGAGCCGGTCGGCCTGCGCCTGCCGTCGTTCGCGGGGATCGCCGCCGCGCCTGCCCCGCTGCACCGGGAGCACCTTGCGACCGAGTTCGCCTCCGAGCCCCAGGGACACCTGGCGGATGAGCCGCTCCCAGCTCTCCACGACCTCCAGTGTCCTCGGGTCGCCGTGGCACAGGGTCTCGTCGTCGATGCCGTTGCGGACCGGGACCCAGGCGGGGCCCATGTTCTGGAATCCGTGGCAGCCGGAGTTCTCGTGCTGGAGGTAGTGCAGCAGTTCCTGGAGCAGCCAGGCGTGCGCGGCGTTGCCGACGCCCTCGTGGCGGATCAGTACCTGCGCCTGGTAGGCGACCTCCGCCCAGGACAGGTGCCACAGCCCGACCTTGTGCTTGCGCCGGCCGTCGACCTTGACGTCGACCAGCGGGCTCCCCTCCAGGGCGACGTCGTTCGACAGGGTGATCACGGCCTCGTAGCCCCGGCGCGCGGCGATGTCCATGTACGCCTGCACCTGGTCGCTCTTGAGCGCGTTGCCGTTGGTCTTCGTCTCGACGAGGGCGGTCCACAGTTTGCCCGCCCGCTCGACACGGACGACGCCGTCCGGACGCCGCGGTGTGTCCCCGTGCGGCAGGGAGACCTCCGCGAACGTCTCCATGCGGCCCGCCGGCGCGCCGAACGCCGCCATGAGCCTTCTGCCGAACTCCGGCACCTGGGCCATCACCGACAGCAGGACGGAGGTGGCCCGGGTCTCCCGGTCCCGGTCGCTCTTGAGCACGGAGACGGGGAACAGCCTGGCCCGGCGCCAGGACTCGTTCCCGGCGAGCGACGGTGCTGCCGCCCGGGGCAGCGTGATCTTCTTCTTGGCCGTACGGGGCCGTGCCGTCGCCCTGGGCGCCCGGGTCACCTCCTCGGACCGGCGCGGCGAGGGAACGGCGGCGAGCGCCGTCGTGCCGTCCGGGGTGCCTGCGCCCATGTCCGCCGCCGGGCCCTCCCCGTCGGCCGGGCCCTCGTCCAGGATGTGCTCCGGCGCCGCGTCGTCGTCTATGTCGACCCCGAAGTCCGTCGCCAGGGCGGCCAGCCCCTCGGCGTACCCCTGCCCGACGGCACGGAACTTCCACACGCCCTCACGGCGGTACAGTTCGCCGAAGATCAGCGCGCTCACCGATGCCACGTCGTCGACCGCGAACCGGAGCAGTCCCTCACCGGTCCCGTCGGACAACGTGAGCGTCACGTCCTCCAGTTCACCGAAGGACGCGCCTTCGTACCGGCTGGCGGCCACCACCATCCGGTGGACGTCGTCGGGCACCGCCGTCAGGTCGAACCCGATCCGGTCCTCGTCGCCCTGCTCCGCGGCGACCTTGCCCAGCAGCTGCACGCTTCCGTCCGCGGCGACGGGGTTGTTGTAGAAGTAGAAGTCGGCATCGCTGCGGACTCGGCCGTCCGGGCCCAGCAGCAGGACCGACACGTCCGCGTCGCCCTCGCCGCTCGGGCTCGCCCAGCGGAGGCTGACGATCACCGATGCGACATGCTCACTCAGAGTCGGCAGTGTCGCGTTCGAACCCTTCGTCATCTCACGCACGATCAATCCCCCCAGACTGCTGCGGCTACGCGTGGACATGGGCCACCACCAGCCCGTCCGCCGCTGCTGTGACGTGGCCCACAGCGGAAACTGTACCGTTCAAGCATCCCCGGGGCGGCCCCCGAACCCGAATCCCGGTCCGCCCGGGTGGCGGGCGTGGGCCGGGGGGCTTGTGTGGCGCGACTTCCGGGCGCAATCGGTACACCGGCCGCCGTTTCGACGTTACCGTGCGGTAGACATCGTGCCCGGAGCCTCCCGGAGGTGCTCCCCCATGACGCCCGACCGTGCCGCGGGTCTCGCGGACACCCGACGCGCCCTCGCCGACGGGGAGGTGTCCTCCCGCACGCTGGTGGAGCGGACCCTGGCCAGGATCGAGGCCACGCAGCCGTCGCTGAACGCCTTCCGGATCGTGCGCGCCGAGGCCGCCCTCGCCGAGGCGGACGCCGCCGACCGCGAGCTGGCGGCCGGAGCGCGGCGCCCGCTGCTCGGCGTGCCGGTGGCGGTGAAGGACGACATGGACGTGGCCGGCGAACCGACCGCGTTCGGCTGCCGGGGCGACTTCCCGCCGGCGGCGGCGGACGGAGAGGCGGTACGTCGGCTGCGCGCGGCCGGCGCGGTGATCGTCGGCAAGACCAACACATGTGAGCTGGGGCAGTGGCCGTTCACCGAGGGCCCGGCGTTCGGTGACACCCGCAACCCGTGGCACACCGGGCACACGCCCGGCGGGTCCTCCGGCGGTTCCGCCGCCGCGGTGGCCGCGGGGCTCGTCCCGGCCGCGCTCGGCTCCGACGGCGCGGGCTCGGTCCGGATCCCGGCCTCCTGGACCCACCTCATCGGCATCAAGCCGCAGCGCGGCCGTATCTCGACCTGGCCGCGCGGCGACTCCTTCCACGGCATCACGGTCCACGGCACCCTCGCCCGCACGGTCGCCGACGCGGCCCTGCTGCTGGACGCGGCGAGCGGCAACCACGAACGGGACCCGCACCGGCCGCCCCCACTGACCGTGGCGGACGCGGTCGGCCGGGACCCCGGCCGGCTGCGCGTCGCCCTCTCCCTGAAGCCGCCGTTCACCACCGTACCGGCCCGGCTGCACCCGCAGATCCGCGCCCGGGTCGTGGAACTGGCCGGGAAGCTCGCCGACTTGGGACACGAGGTCGAGGAGGCAGATCCGCCGTACGGGCAGATCGGGCTGACCTTCCTGCCGCGGGCCACCGCCGGGATCGCCGAGCGGGTCCGCGAGGCCCCCGACCCCGCACTGCTCGACCCGCGCACCCGGGGCACGGCCCGGCTCGGGCGGCTGCTCGCCGGGGCGCCGCTGCGGGTGGCCCGGCGCGCCGAGGCGGTGCTGCACCGGCGGATCGGCGCGTTCTTCCGGTCGTACGACGTGATTCTCGCGCCGACGACGGCCTCTCCCCCGCCCGCGATCGGCGCCCTGGCCGGGCTCGGCGGGCTGGCCACCGACCGCGCGATGATCGCCGCCTGCCCCTACGCGTGGCCGTGGAACGTGCTGGGCTGGCCGGGCGTGAACGTGCCCGCCGGCTTCGCGGGGCCCGGGCTGCCGGTGGGTGCGCAGCTGCTCGGCCCGGCGCACAGCGAGCCCCTTCTGGTGTCGCTGGCCGCCCGGTTGGAGGCGGAGCTGCGCTGGCACGAGCGGTGGCCGCCACCACGGGCGGACGCGGACCGGCCGGCCCTGTGACGGCGTTCGCGCCGTACGCTGAGGGCCATGGGCGACGCGTCGATGGTCGGGCTGATGGGTCGGGTGACGGGGACGGTCGGGCCCGGTCTGGTCGGCGAGGTGATCGTGCGGGTGCGCGGCGGCGCGGAGCACTTCCTCGCCCATCCGGCCGACGGCACGGGCCGGCTCACGCCGGGCACGGTGGTGATGGTGGTGGAGTACCTGCCGCCGAGAACCGTCTACGTCACGGCCGCGTACGGCGGTTGAGCCTGCTCAGCCCCCGGCCGGGACATTCGGCGTCAAGATGGTGACAAGGTTCCGCCGGTGCCTTCTCCGGGGCCCCGGGGCGGGCGCACACTCCCTTCGACCGGTGCCGGACGGGCACCATGCGAAGGGGGCGTATGCCGATGATGGTCGGCGTCGTTGCGGGGGCGGTCGTGGCTGCCGTCCTCGTCCTGATCGGTCTGTTCAAGATGATGTGGCGGGTCGCCGAGCCCAACGAGGCACTCGTCATCTCCGGTTCGACACACCGCACCGAGGGGCTCGAGGCGGGCATGGGATTCCGCATCGTCACCGGGCGCGGCACGATGGTGGTGCCCGGGGTGCAGGCGGTGCGCAAGCTCTCGCTGGACCTGAACGAGACCGAGCTGCACGTGGACTGCGTGACCCATCAGGGCATCCCGCTGAAGGTGCGGGGCGTGGTCATCTTCAAGGTGGGCGACGACTTCGTGTCGATCGCGAACGCGGCCCGCCGCTTCCTGGACCAGCAGAAGCTGATGGCGGAGCGGGTGCACAACGTCTTCGCCGGCCATCTGCGCTCCATCGTGGGCGGGTTGACGGTCGAGGACATGATCCGTGACCGCGAGAAGCTGACCGGGCAGACCCGGGCGGCCTGCGGTACGGAGATGGAGAAGCTGGGCCTGATCGTGGACTCGTTGCAGATCCACGAGATCGAGGACCCGACCGGGTACATCCAGAACCTGGCGATGCCGCACGCGGCGGCCGTCCAGCGGGACGCGCGCATCGCGCAGGCCGAGGCGAACCGGCTCGCCACCGAGGCCGAGCAGCAGTCGCTGGCGCGGATGGCGGAGGCCACCCGTGACAGCGAGATCCTCCAGGCCGGCTACCAGGCCGAGCGGGACAAGGCGGCGGCGAAGGCCCAGCAGGCCGGCCCGCTCGCCGCGGCGGCGTCCCGGCAGGAGGTCGTCGTCCAGGAGACGCGGGTCGCCGAACTGGAGGCGCACCGGCGGGAGCAGCAGCTCCAGGCGGACGTCCGCAAGCCGGCGGACGCCACGGCGTACGAGAAGCGGACCCTGGCCGAGGCCGACCGGGACGCGCGTATCTCGGCGGCGCAGGCCAAGGCGAAGGAGACCGAGCTGGCGGCGGCCGCCGAGGCGACCCGGGTGAAGGCCGCCGCGGCGGCCGAGGCCGAGTCGGTCAAGACCCGGGGTGCGGCGAGCGCCGCCACCACCCGGGCCACCGGTGAGGCGGAGGCCGCCGCCGCGCAGGCGAAGGGCCTGGCGGACGCCGAGGCGATCCGGGCCCAGGGACTGGCGGAGGCGGAGGCCATCAAGGCCCGGGCGGCTGCCCTCGCGGAGAACCAGGAGGCGGTCGTCGCCCAGCAACTCGCCGAGAGGTGGCCGGAGATCGTCCAGGCGGGCGCGTCCGCGTTCGGCAACGTGGACAACATGGTGCTGCTCAACGGCGCGGAGGGCATGGGCGAGTTGTTCGCCAAGGCCCTCACCATGGGCGGCACGGGCCTGGGTCTCGCCCGCAGGCTGCTCGCCTCGACGGGCGACAACGGGCAGCCGGAGAACGGGGTTTCCCCCGCGCACAACGGCGTGGTGACGCCGGCCTCGCACAAGGTGCAGAAGGTGCCCGTGGAGCAGGAGGGCTGAGACGGCGGTGGTCCGTGCGGCCGGGTCCCTCACCGGGCGCCCGGCCCCGGGGCCCCGCGGGGCGCCACCAGGGGCCCCGGCCGCGGGATCACACCGTGAGCAGGGCGACGCCCAGGACCACCAGGGTCACGGCCTTCAGGACCTCCAGGGCCACGTACCACAAGTGGCTGCGCGAGCGGGGCAGTTCCTCCCCGGCGAGGACCCGGTCGGACCTGCGGTTCAGGCGGGGCCGGACGGCGGCCACCTGGGCGAGGAGCAGCAGCGCAGCCGCCACGGCCGGCACGAGGACCTCGGTGGGAGCGTCCCCCACGGCGACCGGGGCGAGGACGGCGACCGCGAGGACCGCCTCGACGGCGTTCAGCGCGCGGAACACCAGCCGGCCGATGCCCAGGCCGACGGGGATCGTCACCCCCGGGGCGCGGAACTTCAGCGGCGCCTCCAGGAAGGAGATCGCCAGCACCATCCCGAGCCAGACGAAGGTGACCGCGCTCGCGGTGGCGGCGGACGTGGCGTTCATCGGTGTGGGGCCTTTCTCCGCCGGGGCCGGCAGGTGCGGACGGGTGAGCGGACGGGTGAGCGGTCGGATCTCGCGGAGGCCCGCCGGCAGGATGAGGACGGTCGGTTCAGACCGGGGATGCCGGGGCCAGGTGGGCCACGCAGGACTCCGGTTCGGCGAACGGCTCCAGCGCGGTGGCCGTCAGCGGCGCGCCCAGCTCCGCCAACGCGCCCTGCATCAGACCCAGATGCAGCGGACACACCAAGTCGCTGCGTTCCTCGGCGAGTTCGAGGAAGGGGCAGTGCCGCAGGCGGATCCGCCGGGGCGGCAGGTCCGGCTCGCCGCCCCCTTCCGGCTGCGGCGCGAAGCCCAGGCCGTCCAGCAGGGCGAGCAGCCGGGTCACCGGACGCCCGGGGGCCGGCGGCTCGTGCGGGGGCGGTGGGTCCACCAGGGAGCGGCCCCAGACGCGGCCCGTCTCCAACGCCTCCGCCCGCGCCTGCGCCGGGTCGGCGGCGGCCCACCGGCTGAGCAGCATGCGGGCGAGGAGCCGGTAGTCGCGCGGGCCGCCACGGTCCATGCCGGGGCGTGCGGTGTGCACGGTGCGGGGCCGGCCGGGCCCGACGGATGCCTCCGTACGCCGTTCGACCAGGCCGTCGGCCACCAGAGCGTCGAGGTGGAAGCGGACGGTGTTGGGGTGCAGGCCCATCCGCTCGGCCGTCTCCGCGACGCCGAGCGGTGAGGGAGCGGCGCGCAGTACGTCCAGTACCTCCCGGCGCCGTGGGCTCTCCCGCGTGGTCACGCCCGGACACCTCTTCCTGCCTGCCGCCCCTTTTTCACGAACCCTACATGGATTAATTGTAGGCTGGGCGGGGCCCCCAGCGGGCAGACGAGAACGCGAGAGCCGAGGGGAACCCCATGACGTCGCCGTCCGCGATGGACACCGCGTCGGCCGGCCGCACGCCGGCGGACCCGCGTGTCCTGTGCGACACGCGTGCGCTGGCCGAGGCACCGCCGGTGCCGGCCGGCGCGCTGTGGAAGCTGGCCGAGAGCGGACGCCAGCTCGACGCGAACGTGGTCCGGCTCGCCCCGGACGGGCGGATCACCGTCCACACCGAGGCACAGCTGGACGTGCTGCTCCTGGTCGTCGCCGGCGACGGCGTCCTCGGCAGAGGCCCGTCGGCCGAGGAGGAGTCGCTCACCGAGGGCGCCCTGGTCTGGCTGCCGCACGGCGCCTCGCGCGGCATCGCCGCGGGTGCGGACGGCCTGACGTATCTGACCGTGCACCGCCGGCGCCCCGGCATGTGGATCGGCGGCGCACCCGCTCCGGGCACGGACCCCGCACCGGAGTGACGCGGCAGGCGACGGGCGCCCCTCGCCTCCCGGGAGCGGACCACTAGGGTGCCCGCGTGAGTACCTCCACCGAAGAGAACATCCCCGGCCGGCAAGGCCCCCACGCCACCACCGAGGCCGACCCGCGCGAGGTCGGCCGGGTGCGCACCGAGTACTCCCCGGCCCACGACGGCGACCCGGACCCCGGGGAGATCGTGTGGACCTGGGTGCCGTTCGAGGAGAACGACGGCCGGGGCAAGGACCGCCCGGTGCTGGTCGTGGCCCGGGAGACGGCGGGCACCCTCCTCGCCGTACGGCTGTCCAGCAAGCGGCACGACGGTGACCGGGAGTGGGTGCCGATCGGCGACGGGCCGTGGGACCGGTCGGGCCGGGACTCGTGGGTGGCCGTGGACCGTGTGCTGCGGCTGCACGAGGAGGGCATGCGCCGGGAGGCGTGCGCGCTGGACCGGATGCGGTTCGACCTGGTCCGGCGACGGCTGCACGAGCGCTACGGCTGGACCTGATCGTCCCGCTCCCCGGCGACGGGGTGACGGTCGGCAGCGAGCCCGCGCGGCGGCGTCGCGGAGGTCCGGACCGCGGGCGGGCAGGTGCGCGGCGCGCAAGCCCCACCGGTCGCCTGTCCCGGGGCCTGTAGGCCATCGGGGCACGCCCGGCCGGACGCCGGGCCGAGACGCAGTGCGGGCAGCGGCCGGCGCGGCGCTCGGCCCGGCCCGGACCTGCGCATCCTTACGCGGCCTGCGCGGCGAGCCCGCGCAGGCCGCGCCCCCGGCGCCACCCCCGTGGGTGCCGCGACCGCCGCCTGCGGGGTCTCCCCCGTCGTGCTCACGGACGCATCCTGGGTGATGCTGGTGAGCGGTGCAACGGAGTTTCCCGCCCGGGGAGCGCTCCGTCGGCCGCGGCAGGAAACGGAAGTGACCGATCCGGAACGTCCTGCCGGGCGCCCTTGTGCGAATCGGCTCAAGGGTCTTGGGTGGAACGAGTACCGGCCCCGCCCCCAGGGCAGACCGAGGCCGGTGACATGGTGGAATCTCAGGAGGATCCCGACATGTCCGAATCGAAGAACGACGGTGGTGACTGTACGGAGCACCGTACCGCCGTCACCGAAGCCGAGGTGGAGGCCCTGGTCAAGGGCATCTGCTTCAAGACCGGACCGCCCCGCACGCTCGGGGTCGAGCTGGAGTGGCTCGTCCACGAGCGGGGGCGACCACAGCTCCCCGTCACATCCGAACGGCTCGAAGCTGCCTACGCCGCCCTGCGGGCCGTACCCCTGGGCTCGGCGCTCACCGTCGAACCCGGCGGCCAGCTGGAACTCAGTTCGCCGCCCGCCGCCTCCCTGATGGAGTGCATCGACACCGTCGCCGCCGACCTGGACGCCGTCCGGGCCGTGCTGGCCGAGGACGGTCTCGCTCTCGCCGGCATCGGCCACGACCCGTGGCACCCACCCCGCAGGTTCCTGCGGGAGCCGCGCTACGACGCGATGGAGGCGTGCCTGGACCGCAGCGGTCCGGCCGGCCGGCACATGATGTGCACCTCGGCCTCCGTCCAGGTCTGCGTGGACGCCGGCCACGAGGAGCCCGGCCCGCTGGGATACATCCGGCGCTGGTGGCTGGCGCACCAGCTGGGCCCGGTGCTGGTCGCCGCGTTCGCCAACTCCCCGCTGGCCGGGCAGCGGCCCACGGGCTGGATGTCCACCCGGCAGCTGTGGTGGACGGAGATCGGTCCCGGCCGGGCCGGCGCTCCCCCGCTGGACGCCGAGCCCCGGGCCGCCTGGGCCCGGCACGTGCTGGACTCCCCGGTGATGTGCGTCCGCCGGGACGGCGGTCCGTGGGAGGTGCCCGAGGGGCTGACCTTCCGGGAGTGGACCCGCTCGCCCCGGCCGCCCACCCGGGCGGACCTCGACTACCACCTGACGACGCTGTTCCCGCCGGTCCGGCCGCGTGGCCACCTGGAACTGCGGATGATCGACGCGCAGCCCGGCGAGCACGGCTGGATGGTGCCGCTCGCGGTGACGGCGGCGCTGTTCGACGATCCGCAGGCCGCCGAGACCGCCTACCGGACCGTGAAGCCGTTCACCGAGCGGACCCTGAACCGGCCGGCCCCGCACAACCCGCTGTGGGTCGACGCCGCCCGGCGGGGGCTCGCCGACCCGGAACTGCGCGACGCCGCCGCCGTCTGTTTCGAGGCGGCCCTGGAGGCGCTGCCCCGGCTCGGGGCGACCACCCGGGTCACCGAGGCCGTGGCCGCGTACCGGGACCGCCATGTCGCCCGTGGCCGCTGCCCGGCCGACGACCTGCTGGACCGGCTGCCCGCCGGGCCGCCCCGGTCCGGGCCCGGACCGGCCGGAGGCACGCCCACCGCGCACGGGAGGAAGGACATCCGCGCATGACCGCCCCGGAGACCGACATGACCACCGAGACGGACAGCGAGGCCCTGCGGCAGCGGGCGCTGGCCTCCCTCACCACCGCCCGTGACCGCACGACCCTGCTGACGACGTGCGTCGACGAGCCGGACCTCACCGCCCAGCACTCCCCGCTGATGTCGCCCCTGGTGTGGGATCTGGCGCACATCGGCAACCAGGAGGAGCTGTGGCTGCTGCGGGCGGTCGGCGGCCGGGAGGCGATGCGGCCCGACATCGACACCCTGTACGACGCCTTCGAGCATCCGCGCGCGGAACGCCCCTCGCTGCCGCTGCTGCCGCCCGCCGAGGCCCGCCGGTACGCGGCCGATGTACGCGGCCGGGCGCTGGACCTGCTGGCGGGGGCGGACTTCGACGGCTCCCGGCTGACCGAGGCCGGTTTCGCCTTCGGGATGGTCGCCCAGCACGAACAGCAGCACGACGAGACGATGCTGATCACCCATCAGCTCCGGCGGGGACCGCGGGCCCTGACCGCCCCGGACCCGGAGCCGGCCCCGCCGTTCACCGGTCCGGCCGAAGTCCTGGTGCCCGGCGGCCCGTTCACCATGGGCACCTCCACCGAACCCTGGGCGCTCGACAACGAACGCCCGGCGCATCCGCGTCAGGTGGCGCCGTTCTGGATCGACACGACACCGGTGACCAACGCGGCGTACCGGGCGTTCGTCGAGGACGGCGGCTACGACACCGAACGCTGGTGGTCGCCGGAGGGCTGGGCGCACATCAGGGCGCACGGCATCACCGCCCCGCTGTTCTGGCGGCGGGACGGCGGCCAGTGGCTGCGGCGCCGGTTCGGGGTCACGGAGGTGGTCCCGCCGGACGAGCCGGTGCTGCACGTGTGCTGGTACGAGGCCGACGCCTACGCCCGCTGGGCCGGGCGACGGCTGCCCACCGAGACGGAGTGGGAGAAGGCCGCCCGCTTCGACCCGGCCACGGGCCGCTCGATGCGCTACCCGTGGGGCGACGCCGACCCCGCGCCCGAACACGCCAACCTCGGCCAGCGCCACCTCGGCCCCGCCCCCACAGGCAGCTACCCGGCCGGTGAGTCACCGCTCGGGGTACGGCAGTTGATCGGGGACGTGTGGGAGTGGACGGCGAGCGACTTCCTGCCGTACCCGGGCTTCCGGGCCTTCCCCTACGAGGAGTACTCCAAGGTGTTCTTCGGCTCCGGCCAGAAGGTGCTGCGCGGCGGTTCGTTCGCCGTGGACCCGGTGGCCTGCCGGGGCACCTTCCGCAACTGGGACCACCCCGTCCGGCGGCAGATCTTCTCCGGATTCCGCACCGCGCGCTCGGAAACCGTCTGATGTGCCGCCATCTCGCCTACCTGGGAACCGAGGAGCCGCTGGGCCGGGTACTGGCCGAGCCCGCGCACAGCCTGCTGCGCCAGTCCTGGGCACCGCGACGGCAGCGGTACGGCACGGTGAACGCCGACGGGTTCGGAGTGGGCTGGTACGCCCCCGGGGACCCCGTGCCGGCGCGCTACCGGCGGGCCGGGCCCATCTGGGCGGACCTGTCCTTCGCCGATCTGGCGCGGGTGGTGCGCTCCGGCGCCGTGCTCGCGGCCGTCCGGGACGCGACCCTCGCCGGCGCGGACGCAGAAGCCGCGGCGGCGCCGTTCGCGGCCGGGCGGTGGCTGTTCAGCCACAACGGCGCCATCGCCGGCTGGCCGGACGCGGCGGCGCCGCTGGTGTCCGCGCTGCCCCCGGTCGACCTGCTGTCCCTCCAGGCCCGTACCGACTCGGCGTTCGTGTGGGCGCTGGTGCTGCACCGGCTGCGGACCGGCGACGAACCCGCCCGGGCCCTCGGCGAGACCGTCCGCGCCCTCGCCGAGGCGGCCCCCGCCTCCCGCTTGAACCTCCTGCTCACGGACGGCGCCACGATCGCCGCCACCACCTGGGGCGACTCGCTCTGGTACCGCACGGAGCCCGGCCTGAGCACGGTCGTCGCGTCCGAACCGTACGACGACGACCCGCTCTGGCAGGAGGTTCCCGACCGGACCGTACTCACCGCGAGCCGTGCCGGCGTGCTGCTCGCCCCGCTGGAGGATCCGGCGTCCGTATCACCGAAGGAGCCCTGCCGTTGAGTCCCCTGCACATCACCCGCACCCTCCCCGAGGACACGACGGGCGCCGCGCTGCGCGCCGACGTGCTGCACGGTCTCACCTCCACCCCCAAGCGGCTGCCGCCCAAATGGTTCTACGACGCCCGTGGCAGCGAGCTGTTCGAGCAGATCACCGAACTGCCCGAGTACTACCCCACCCGTGCCGAGCGGGAGATCCTCGCGGCCCGGTCGGCTGAGATCGCCGCCGCGAGCGGTGCCCGTACGCTGATCGAGCTGGGTTCTGGCTCCTCGGAGAAGACCCGCTATCTGATCGAGGCGCTGCCCCTGTCGGCGTACGTCCCGGTGGACGTCAGCGAGAGCGCCCTCAGCCAGGCGGGGCAGGCCCTCGTCGAGGAGCGCCCGGACCTCGACGTGCACGCGCTGATCGCCGACTTCACCGCCCCGCTCGCGCTGCCGGCCACGCCCGGGCCCCGCCTGGTGGCCTTCCTGGGCGGCACGGTCGGCAACCTGTTGCCGGCCGAACGCGCCGCCTTCCTGGCCTCCGTGCGGGCCCTGCTCGCCCCGGGTGACGGGCTGCTGCTCGGCACCGACCTGGTCAAGGACGAGCGGGTGCTGGTCCGGGCGTACGACGACGCGGCCGGGGTGACGGCCGCGTTCAACAAGAACGTGCTGGCCGTCATCGACCGGGAGCTGGGCGCCGACTTCGATCCGGACGCCTTCGACCACGTGGCCCTGTGGGACCCCGAGCGGCAGTGGATCGAGATGCGGCTGCGCTCCCGTACCGCGCAGACGGTGAAGGTCCCCGCGCTGGGCCTCGTCGTGGACTTCGCGGCGGGTGAGGAACTGCGCACGGAGGTGTCGGCGAAGTTCGAGAAGGAGGGGGTGGCGGCCGAACTGGCCGCCGCTGGGCTGGAGCTGACCCACTGGTGGACGGACGAGCCGGGCCGGTTCGCGCTGTCGCTGAGCGTGGCGCGGTGAGTCAGCCGAGGTCCGGGGCGAGTTTCCCGGTGATCGCGCGGGAGGCCTTGCGGGCCTGTGTCGCCGGGTCGGCCCCGTTCAGCACCCGGGTCATGTACTCCTTGATCGGGTTGTCGGCCTCGACGTCGGCCCACTGAGGGGTGTTCGGGGTCGCCCGGCCGTGCGCCGCGCCCGCGGCCATGGCGGCGACCCCGTCCTCGTCGGCGACCGCGCCGGCCAGCGAGGTCTTGTTGGGCACGTAGTTCATGGTGCGGGCGAGTTCGGTGTCCCACTTGGCGCCGGTGAGCGCCCCGACGACGGTGGTGGCGGCGAACTGGTCATCGGTGTTCTGCGGGACGACGAGGTCGGAGCCGCCGGTGAAGACGGTGCCGGGCCGGCCGGCGGTCCTCCCGGGCACCGGGAAGTAGCCGAGCTTGCCCTTCAGGTCCGGGTTCTGCCGCACGATGGACTGGGCGAGGCCGGGTACGGCGATGATCTGCGCGACCTTGCCTCCGGCGAACACCCCTGCCTGGGGCGGGTGTTCCTCGTCGGCGTCCACGGGGCCCGCGCCCAGTGCCTGGAGGCGCCGGTAGAAGTCCATGCCGCGCAGCGCGGCGGGCGTGTCCAGGGTGCCCTGCCACTCGTAGTCCTTCTCCCGGGCGAGTTCACCGCCCTCGTCCCAGATGAAGCCGGAGAGGGTGTACCAGTCCTGCCCGGCGAGGTAGATGCCCTGTGTACCGCCCGAGTCGAGCGTTTCGGTGTCGGCGAGCCACTCGTCGCGGGTCCTCGGCGGGCGGGTGATGCCGGCCCGCTCGAACGCGTCCTTGCGGTAGATGACGACCCGGTTGGCCGCGTACCAGGGGATGCCGTACTGCTTGTTGCCGTCCCTGCCGGGCTGGGCGAGACCGGGCAGCCACTTCTCCTTGCCCCAGTCCCGCATCGACTCCAGCGTGAGGTCCACGAGTCGGCCGTCGTCCGCGTACAGCGGCACCTGGGTGTTGCCCACCTCGATGACGTCCGGTCCGTCGTCGACACCGGGTTTCAGCGCGGCGCGGACCTTCTCCACGATGCCGGTCCACTCCTGGATGCGGATGTCCAACCGCAGGTCGCCGTGGGTGCGTTCGAAGTCCTCGGTGAACCGGTGCAGGAACTCCTTGGACGCGCTGTCCTTCATCAGCCACACCGTGACGGTCTTCCGGTCGTGGCCGCCGGGGAGCATCCCGCAGCCGCTGACGAGGGAGCCGGTGACACAGAGAAGGGCGATCAGACGACGTCTCACGGGGGGTCCTGTTCTGTCTGGCACGGTACTGCGGACAGGGGTGGGGGCCCGACGTGGGGGGACGAGCGCGGATGCTCGTACGGGTGTGCTGGATTTTGGTATGGACCAATACGGAGGTCAAGGGCTACCGGGCGGTACGCCCGCGACGCGCGTGCGGGCGGGGCGCGGATACGGCACGGTGGAGTACGCGTGAGACGAGAGGAGCACCCGCATGTCGAACCACACCTACCGGGTCACCGAGATCGTCGGCACCTCGCACGAGGGCGTCGACCAGGCCATCCGCAACGGCATCGCCCGCGCCGACCAGACGCTGCGCAACCTGGACTGGTTCGAGGTGACCCAGGTCCGCGGCCAGATCGAGAACGGCCGCATCGAGCACTACCAGGTGGGCATGAAGGTCGGCTTCCGGATCGAGGACGAGGGCGGCTCCTGAGGCTCGCCGACGCGCGCCGCGGCCCTCCCGGCGGTCCCGGCCCGGCCGGCGTCGGGTGCGGCCGTCCCGGTGTCAGGTGCGGCCGTCCCGCTCCTGCGCCTCCTCCAGTGCGGCCGACTTCGCGGCCCAGCGGGCCCGCACGACGGTGAACCCGGCGCGCTCGGCGTCGTCGCAGACCAGCTCGTCGTCGTCCACCAGGAAGCGCACCTCACGGTCCCGGGCCAGCCGGCGCAGGATGCGCAGTTTGGTGAACCGGGCGGGCCTGCGGTCGGTGTCGCTCCGCATGTGCACGTGCCCCTCGGGCAGTCCGTGGGCCGCGAGCCACTCCAGGGTGTCCCGGCGGCACCGCTCGGGACGGCCCGTGAGGTAGACGACCTCGCACGCGCGGGCGCTCTCCACGGCCAGCGCCACACCCTCGGCGAGCGGCGGGTCCTCGGGCGCGGCGGCGAAGAACGCGTCCCAGTCGCGCGGGCGGGCGGCCAGGAAGTGCTGGCGGTGAGCGGTGTCGGCGAGCGTGTTGTCGAGGTCGAACACGGCGAGCGGGCGACGGCTGCTGTCGGTCACACCGGCCACCCTAGCCAGCCGACCGTCCCCGGCAGCCCCCGGCGCCCCGGCAACCCCGGGGGGACGCGGCGACCCCGGCGGCCCCGGCAGCCTCGGCAACCCCGGGGACGCGGCGGCCCCGGCGCACCGCGCACCGTCCACCGCCGCTCGCCGTGAATCCGCGCGCGGAGACCGCTGAGCGCGCCCCTCACGCCGCCCCACCGACCGACTGCCCCCGCCGACCCCACGGTTCCGCCGTTCGGCCGTCCCGCCGACCGACTGCTCCGCCGATCCGACTGCCCCGCCGTCCCGCCGTCCCCGGGAATCCTGGGCCCACCCCGGCGTTGAACCCGGTGTGAGCAGCTCACTGATCGCCCGGACCCGGTTCTCCGTCCTCGACCGTTCCCGCACCCGCGAGGGGCACGCGCCCGCCGAGGCGCTGCGGGACACCGTCGCGCTGGCCCGGGAGGCGGAGGCCCTCGGGTTCCACCGGTTCTGGGTGTCCGAGCACCACGGCGTGCCGGGCGTCGCCGGTTCCGCGCCGACCGTGCTCGCCGCCGCGGTCGCCGCGGCGACCCGCACCATCCGGGTCGGCACCGGCGGCGTCATGCTGCCCAATCACCGGCCGCTGGTCGTCGCCGAACAGTTCGGGGTACTGGAGTCGCTGTTCCCCGGGCGGATCGACATGGGGCTGGGCCGTTCCGTGGGGTTCACGGACGGGGTGCGCCGGGCCCTGGGCCGGGACAAGGGGGACGCCGAGGACTTCGGGGCGCAGCTCGGCGAACTGCTGGACTGGTTCACGGGCGGTTCGCCCACCGGGGTGCACGCCCGCCCGGCGGAGGGACTGTCGGTGCCGCCGTTCGTGCTGGCGATGGGCGAGGGTGCCCGGATCGCGGCCCGCGCGGGCCTGCCGATGGTGATCGGGGATCTGCGCGACCGCGACAGGATGCTCCGCGGCATCGACCGGTACCGCTCCCTGTTCCGCCCCTCCCCCTGGGCGGCCGAGCCGTACGTGGTGATCTCC
Source organism: Streptomyces sp. NPDC028722 (assembly GCF_040637655.1). Lineage (NCBI taxonomy): Bacteria > Bacillati > Actinomycetota > Actinomycetes > Kitasatosporales > Streptomycetaceae > Streptomyces > Streptomyces sp. NPDC028722. The sequence continues at coordinate 179,266 of NZ_JBEZWU010000011.1, read as the reverse complement.
GGCACGGTCGCGGTCGCCGGCACCGAGGCGGAGGCGCGCCGGCTGCTGGTCCCCGAGGCCTGGTCGATGGCGTACTCCCGCACGCACGGCACCTTCCCGCCGCTCGCCCCCGCCGGGTCCGTCGAGGGCCGCCCGATGTCCGCGAGGGAACGCGACGTCTACGAGTCCGCCCTCGCCGGGCACATCGCCGGCACCGCGGAGCAGGTCGCCCACGAGCTGGAGGCGGTCCTGAAGGAGACGGACGCGCAGGAGGTGCTGGTCACCACCAGCACCTACGACCGTACGGCCCTGCTGGACTCCCACCGGCGGCTCGCCTCGCTCCTCGCCGCGCGGCGGTGAGGCGCCCGAGATGCGAACCCGGCCGGGGCCGGTGACCCTGGGAGGGCACATCCCGAACGACGAGGAGGCTTGTCAATGTCCTTCATGGACAAGATCAAGGGCATGCTCAAGGGCCATGAGGACATGGCCGGCAAGGGCATCGACAAGGGCGGCGACCAGATCGACCAGCGGACCGGGAACAAGTACCGGTCGCAGGTCGACACCGGGCAGGACAAGCTGAAGGACGAGTTCGGCACCCCACGCGACCGGGGCAACCCGCCGCAGGCCTGACCCGCGGGGGCGGTTAGAGTTTCCTCCCGATGCACAGCCCTCATGACCCTTACGTCCGCGTCCGCGGCGCCCGCGAGCACAACCTCAAGGGCGTCGACGTGGACATCCCCCGGGACGTGCTGGCCGTGTTCACCGGCGTCTCCGGCTCGGGGAAGTCGTCCCTGGCGTTCGGCACCATCTACGCCGAGGCCCAGCGGCGGTACTTCGAGTCGGTCGCACCCTACGCGCGCAGGCTGATCCATCAGGTCGGGGCGCCGGCGGTCGGCGAGATCAGCGGGCTGCCGCCCGCGGTCTCCCTGCAACAGCGCCGCTCGGCCCCCACCTCGCGCTCCTCGGTGGGCACGGTCACCAACCTGTCCAACTCGCTGCGCATGCTGTTCTCCCGCGCCGGGACGTATCCGCCCGGTGCCGAACGGCTCGACTCGGACGCGTTCTCGCCGAACACCGCGGCCGGCGCCTGCCCCGGGTGCCACGGTCTCGGGCGGGTGCACGAGACGACGGAGGAGCTGCTGGTCCCCGATCCGTCGCTGTCCGTCCGCGAGGGCGCCGTCGCGGCCTGGCCGGGCGCCTGGCAGGGCAAGAACCTGCGGGACATCCTCGACACGCTCGGGTACGACGTGGACCGGCCCTGGCGCGAGCTGCCCGCCGCAGAGCGCGAGTGGATCCTGTTCACGGACGAACAGCCGGTCGTCACCGTCCACCCCGTCCGGGACGCCGACCGCATCCAACGGCCCTACCAGGGCACGTACATGAGCGCCCGCCGGTATGTGCTGAAGACGTTCTCCGACACCCGCTCACCCACCCTGCGGGCCAAGGCGGAGCGGTTCCTCATCAGTGCGCCCTGCCCCGACTGCGGAGGCAGCCGGCTGCGGCCCGAGGCGCTCGCGGTGACCTTCGCCGGCCGGAACATCGCCGAACTGGCCGCGCTGCCGCTGACCGACCTCGCCCGGCTTCCCGAAGGAGACACGGAGACCGCCCGGGTCCTCACCGCGGACCTCAGGTCCCGGATCGAGCCGGTGACCGAACTGGGCCTCGGCTATCTCAGCCTGGACCGGGCCACCCCCACTCTCTCGGCCGGCGAGCTGCAACGGCTGCGGCTGGCCACGCAGTTGCGCTCCGGACTGTTCGGTGTGGTGTACGTGCTGGACGAGCCGTCCGCCGGACTGCACCCGGCGGACACCGAGGCGCTGATCACCGTGCTGGAGCGGCTGAAGGCCGCGGGTAACTCGGTGTTCGTGGTGGAGCATCACCTGGAGGTGGTGCGCGGCGCCGACTGGCTGGTGGACGTGGGTCCGGGCGCGGGCGAGCACGGCGGGCGGGTGCTGTACAGCGGACCGGTGGCCGAGCTGGCCTCCGTCGAGGAGTCGGCCACCGCGGCGTACCTCTTCGACGAGTCCCCCGGACCCGTGCGCGAGGTGCGCCGGCCGCGCGGCTGGCTGACCGTGGGCCCGGTGACCCGGCACAACCTGCGCGGTGTGACGGCCGAGTTCCCGCTCGGCGCGTTCACCGCGGTCACGGGTGTCTCCGGCTCAGGGAAGTCCACGCTCGTCGGCGAGCTGGCGGAGCGGCCGGCGGGTGTCGAGCGGCTGGTGCGGGTCGACCAGAAGCCCATCGGGCGCACCCCGCGCTCCAACCTCGCCACCTACACGGGCCTGTTCGACGTCGTACGCAAGGTGTTCGCCGGCACGGACCAGGCGCGCGAGCGCGGTTACGGGGTCGGGCGGTTCTCCTTCAATGTGCCGGGCGGACGCTGCGAGACCTGTCAGGGCGAGGGGTTCGTCAGCGTCGAGCTGCTGTTCCTGCCGAGCACGTACGCACCGTGCCCCGACTGCGGCGGCGCCCGCTACAACCCCGAGACCCTGCGGGTGACGTACCGGGGACGGACCATCGCCGAGGTGCTCGACCTGACGGTGGAGTCGGCGGCGGAGTTCTTCGCGGACATCCCGGCCGCCGCGCGCAGCCTCGGCACGCTCCTCGACGTGGGCCTCGGCTATCTGCGGCTGGGCCAGCCCGCGACCGAGCTGTCCGGCGGGGAGGCGCAGCGGATCAAGCTGGCGAGCGAACTCCAGCGGGGGCGCCGCGGCCACACCCTGTATCTGCTGGACGAGCCGACGACCGGACTGCACCCGGCCGATGTGGAGGTGCTCACGGACCGGCTGCACGGCCTGGTCGACGCCGGGCACACGGTGGTGGTCGTCGAACACGACATGACGGTGGTCGCGGGCGCCGACTGGGTGATCGACCTCGGTCCGGGCGGCGGCGACCGGGGCGGCCGCATCGTGGCGGCCGGCCCGCCGGAGCAGGTGGCCCGGGACCGGGGCAGTGCGACGGCGCCGTACCTGGCGCGGGTCATGCCCTGAGCCGCGGCCGGTCCGCCGGGACCCGGGGCACCGGAGCGGTGACCGGGCCGGCACCGGCGTACGGCCCGTGCAGGACACCGGCGACCAGGGTCGCGTGGGTCCAGGCGGGTCCGGGGACGGCCGGCTGGGCGGCGTGGGCGAGGGCCCGCCGGTCGGGGTGGGCGCCCGGCGGGATCACCGGCCGGACCTCCACCTCGGCGACCAGGCCTCGGGTGCGGGCGACCCGCCACAGCGAGGCGAGGAAGGTGTCCTCGCCGACGAAGGCCGCCGCGGTGCCGGATCCGCCGTCCCGCTGCCGGTAGCGCAGGCGGACGGGCTGGACGGGCACCCCCGCGTCCAGCGCGGCCTGGAAGACGGCGCGGTGGAAGCGGCCGTGGGCGCGCCCGCACCAGGTGCTGCCCTCGGGGAAGGCGGTGACGGCCGCGCCCGTCCGCAGGGCGCCGGAGATCCGGTCCACGGTCTCCGGCAGGGCGCGCAGCCGGTCCCGTTCGATGAACAGGGCCCCCCCGCGCCCGGCCAGCGCCCCCGCCACGGGCCACCGCCGGATCTCGCTCTTGGCGAGCATCCGGGCGGGGCGTACGGCGGTGAGCAGCGGGATGTCCAGCCAGGAGACGTGGTTGGCGACCAGCAGCAGCCCGCCGGCCGGCGGGGCGGCGCCGGTGATGCCGACGCGCACTCCGGCGGCCCGCACGATCGCCCGGCACCACCGTCTGGTCCAGTCGGCGGGGATCCCGCCCCGCAGGCCGGGGCAGCCCCGGCCGAGCGGGGACAGCACGACCCCGGCCAGTACCAGGGCCGTGAGCGCGGCGAGCCGCAGCAGGGCCCTGGGTACGGCCACGACGGTCCCGGCCCGTTCCACGCAGGCGCCCGGGGTGCAGGGCGCGCCGGGCTGCCAGCCGCCCATCAGGCCGGCACGAGGGAGAGGAAGTGCCGCAGGTAGCGTGGGTCGATCCGGCGCATCGACAGCAGGACGTACAGGTCCGCGACGCCGAAGTCGGGGTCGTGCGCGGGTTCGCCGCAGACCCAGGCGCCGAGGCGGAGGTAGCCGCGCAGCAGGGCGGGCAGTTCGGCGCGGGCGGCCGGGAGGCCGGCGTCGGGGACCCACGGCAGCAGGGGCCGGACCCGGAACTCGTCGGGGGCGAGGTGCCGGGCGCGGACCCGGTTCCAGGTGGCGGAGGCGAGGGCGCCGCCGTCGGCGAGCGGCACGGAGCAGCAGCCCGCGAGCCACTCGTGTCCCCGGTCGGTCATGTAGCGGGCTATGCCGGCCCAGATCAGGCCGATGACCGCGCCGTCGCGGTGGTCGGGGTGGACGCAGGAGCGGCCGACCTCGACCAGGCCGGGCCGGATCGCGTCGAGCGAGCCGAGGTCGAACTCGCCCTCGGAGTAGAGGCGGCCGGCGACCGCGGCCCGTTCCGGCGGCAGCAGCCGGTAGGTGCCGACCACCTGCCCGGTCGCGGTGTCGTGGACGAGCAGGTGGTCGCAGTACGCGTCGAAGGCGTCGACGTCGTGGCCGGGCTCCGAGCCGGCCAGCAGGGCCCCCATCTCGCCGGCGAAGACGTCGTGCCGCAGGCGCTGCGCGGCGCGCACGCCGGCCTCGTCGCGGGCGAGGGTGACGGTGTAGCGGGCGGGTGCCGCGGGCTGCGGGGGACGGTCGAGGGTGGACACGCCGGTCATGGCACTCTCCTGGTCACGGGCCGGGTCGGCGACAGCGGCGGCGGACCCTGGTGCGTACGGCCCGCCTTTCCCTGTTCTCCCGATGCCGGTTGGCGTGCGTGTGACGGGTGCCGGGAGAGTGGATGTGGGGATGCTGAACGGCGGGGTCAGCCGCCCTCGCGGACGCGTCCGGCGGGCCGGGTGTGCCGCCGGGTGAACCAGACGGGGCCGGGTGAGCACCTACCCGGCCCCGCCCGCCCGCCCGTATGTGGGCGAACGTTCATCTGAGCGTCCCGGGGCGGGGAGCCGTGGACGGCCCGTGTCCGCCGGGCCGCGGTCCTCCCCTCGCCCCGGACGGCGCTACCGCCTGACCTTCCGGGTGGCCCGCAGCCACTCCTTGTTCATGCGGGTGATGGAGACGAGCGGGATGCCCTTGGGGCACGCGGTCGCGCACTCCCCGGCCAGCGTGCACCCGCCGAAGCCCTCGGCGTCCATCTGCGCCACCATGTCCAGCACCCGCGTCTCCCGCTCGGGCGCGCCCTGCGGCAGGACGTTGAGGTGGTTGACCTTCGCCGACGTGAACAGCATCGCCGCCCCGTTGGGACACGCGGCCACGCAGGCGCCGCAGCCGATGCACTCCGCGTGTTCGAACGCGAGGTCGGCGTCGGCCTTCGGCACGGGGGTGGCGTGCGCGTCCGGCGCGGAGCCGGTGGGCACGGTGACGTATCCGCCGGCCTGGATGATCCGGTCGAAAGCCGACCGGTCCACGACCAGGTCCTTGATCACCGGGAAGGCGGACGCCCGCCAGGGCTCGACGTCGATCGTGTCGCCGTCCCGGAAGGACCGCATGTGCAGCTGGCAGGTGGTGGTGCGTTCGGGCCCGTGCGCGTCGCCGTTGATCACGAGCGAGCACGCGCCGCAGATGCCCTCGCGGCAGTCGTGGTCGAAAGCGACCGGCTCCTCGCCGGAGAGGATGAGCCGTTCGTTGAGGACGTCCAGCATCTCCAGGAAGGACATGTCGGGCGAGATGCCGTCCACCTCGTAGGTGGACATGGCGCCTTCGGCGTCGGCGTTCTTCTGGCGCCAGACGCGCAGGGTGAGCTTCATGCGTAGCTCCGCTGGGTGGGGTGGACGTACTCGAAGACCAGGTCTTCGCGGTGCAGGACGGGTGCCTGGCCGGTGCCGGTGAACTCCCAGGCGGCGGCGTAGGAGAACAGGTCGTCGTCGCGGGCCGCCTCGCCGTCCGGGGTCTGGGACTCCTCGCGGAAGTGGCCGCCGCAGGACTCGGTGCGGTGCAGCGCGTCGAGACACATCAGCTCGGCGAGTTCGAGGTAGTCGACGACGCGGTTGGCCTTCTCCAGCGACTGGTTGAACTCCGCGCCGGTGCCAGGCACCTTGATGCGCCGCCAGAACTCCTCGCGGATCTGCGGGATGCGTTCCAGGGCCTTGCGCAGTCCGCTGTCCGTACGGGCCATGCCGCAGAACTCCCACAGCAGTTCGCCGAGTTCGCGGTGGAAGGAGTCCGGGGTGCGGTCGCCGTCCACGGCCAGCAGCAGGTTCAGCCGGTCCTCGGTCTCGGCGAGCACCTCCTGGACGACGGGGTGTGCGGCGGTGACCGGTTCCTGGTGCGGGGTGCGGGCGAGGTAGTCGTTGACGGTGGCCGGGAGCACGAAGTAGCCGTCGGCCAGGCCCTGCATCAGCGCGGAGGCGCCGAGCCGGTTGGCGCCGTGGTCGGAGAAGTTGGCCTCGCCGACGGCGAACAGGCCGGGGACGGTGGTCTGGAGGTCGTAGTCGACCCACAGTCCGCCCATCGTGTAGTGCACGGCCGGGTAGATCCGCATCGGCACCTCGTACGGGTCCTCGTCGGTGATCCGCCGGTACATATCGAAGAGGTTGCCGTACCTGGCCTCCACGGCCTGCCGGCCCATCCGCCGGACGGCGTCGGCGAAGTCCAGGTAGACGCCCTGGCCGCCGGGACCCACTCCCCTGCCCTCGTCGCAGACGTTCTTCGCGGCGCGGGAGGCGATGTCCCGGGGCACGAGGTTGCCGAAGGAGGGGTAGATCCGCTCCAGGTAGTAGTCGCGCTCGTCCTCGGGGATCCGGTGCGGCGGGCGGTCGTCGCCCTTGGCCCGGGGCACCCAGATGCGCCCGTCGTTGCGCAGCGACTCGCTCATCAGGGTCAGCTTGGACTGGTGGTCGCCGGTGCGCGGGATGCAGGTGGGGTGGATCTGGGTGAAGCAGGGGTTGGCGAAGTACGCGCCGCGCCGGTGCGCCCGCCAGACGGCGGTCGCGTTGGAGTTCATGGCGTTGGTGGACAGGTAGAAGACGTTGCCGTAGCCGCCGCTTGCGAGGACGACGGCGTCGGCGAAGTACGTGTCGATCCTGCCGGTGACGAGGTCGCGCGCCACGATCCCGCGGGCCCGGCCGTCGACGACGATCAGGTCGAGCATCTCGGTGCGCGGGTGCATCTCCACGTTCCCCGCGGCGATCTGCCTGGACAGCGCCTGGTAGGCGCCCAGCAGAAGCTGCTGGCCCGTCTGGCCGCGGGCGTAGAACGTGCGGGAGACCTGGACGCCGCCGAAGGAGCGGGTGTCGAGCAGACCGCCGTACTCGCGGGCGAAGGGCACGCCCTGCGCCACGCACTGGTCGATGATCTCGACGGAGATCTGCGCCAGCCGGTGGACGTTGGACTCCCGGGCGCGGAAGTCGCCGCCCTTGACGGTGTCGTAGAACAGCCGGTGGATCGAGTCGCCGTCGTTGCGGTAGTTCTTCGCCGCGTTGATGCCGCCCTGCGCGGCGATGGAGTGGGCGCGGCGCGGGGAGTCCTGGTAGCAGAACTGGACGACGTGGTAGCCCTGTTCGGCGAGGGTGGCACCCGCGGAGCCGCCCGCGAGACCGGTGCCCACCACGATGACCGTGTGCTTGCGCCGGTTGGCGGGATTGACCAGCTTCGCCTCGAAGCGGCGCTTGTCCCAGCGTTCGTGGATGGGCCCGGAGGGGGCCTTGGTGTCGGTGACCGGCGCGCCGGTCCGGTAGTCGGTGTACTCGGGGGAAACGGTCATGTCAGCTCACCACTCCGGTCATGACGCCCACGGGTACGGCGATGAAGCCGGCCGTGAGCAGCAGCGCGAGGACGTCGGCGACGGCCCTCAGGGCGCGGTCGCGGGTGCGGCTGCCGGCGCCGAGGGTCTGGGCGGCGCTCCAGAAGCCGTGCCGGACGTGCAGGCCGAGCGCGAGCATCGCGACGATGTAGACGACGTTGCCGTACCAGGTGGAGAAGGTGTCCACGACGTTCTGGTACGGGTGGCCCGGCTGGAAGCCGCCGGAGTGCACGGTGCCGGTGGTCAGGTCCAGCACGTGCCAGACGATGAACAGGCCGAGGATGACGCCGCCCCAGCGCATGGTGCGGGTGGCGTAGCTCGCCCTGGGCTTCTTGTGCACGTACCCGCTGGGCCGGGCCCGCAGGTCGCGGCGGCTGAGCTGGTAGGCGGACGTGGCGTGGGCGGCCACGGCGGCGAGGAGGACGATCCGCACGAGCCAGAGCGTCCACTCGTAGTGCATGAAGGGTTCGCCGGCCGTGCGCAGCCAGTGGGCGTAGTGGTTGAACTCCGCCGGGCCGAAGAAGATCTTCAGGTTGCCGATGACGTGGGCGACCAGGTACAGCAGCATGATCACGCCGCTGACGGCCATCACCGTCTTCTTGCCGATGGTGGAGTCCCACAGCGTGCGTGCCATGGACGGTCGTCGGTCCGTCCGCGTTGCCAGAGCCATGGAACAGCACGCTAGGCCCGGAGCAGCCGATCGGTCCAAGACATGGTCCGGCTCGTTTCGATAGGTAGTGGCTATGCTGGTGGGATGCAGTTCCAGCAGCTCCAGTACTTCGTGGCCGTCGCCGAGACCCGGCACTTCACCCGGGCCGCCGAGCTGGTCCACGTGGCCCAGCCCTCGCTGTCCCAGCAGATCAAGGCGCTGGAGCGGGAGCTGGGCGCGGATCTGTTCCTGCGCGCCCGGGGCAACATCACGCTCACCGACGCCGGCGCGGCGCTGCTGCCGTTGGCCCGGCGCATCCTGGCCGACGCGGATACCGCCCGGCAGGAGGTGCAGGAGCTGGCGCAGCTGCGGCGCGGGCGGGTGCGGCTCGGGGCGACACCGAGTCTGTGCACGGGCCTGCTGCCGGACGTGCTGCGCGCGTTCCACGACCGGTATCCGGGCATCCGCCTGCTGATCGAGGAGGGCGGCTCGCACGACCTGGTGCGGGAGCTGGCGCGGGGCGCGCTCGACCTGGCGCTCGTGGTCCTGCCGCTGCCGACGCCCGCGCCCGCGCTGACCACCGTGGAACTGCTGCGGGAGGACCTGGTGGTGGTGTCCTCCCCGGAGGCACCGGTGCCCGGCCGGGGCGGGCGGGTCCTGGAGGTCGCCGAGCTGGCGGGAGAGCGGCTGGTCATGTTCCGGCACGGGTACGACCTGCGGGAGCTGACCGTCGCCGCGTGCCGCTCCGCCGGGTTCGAGCCGGACTTCGCCGTGGAGGGGGGCGAGATGGACGCGGTCCTGGGCTTCGTGCGCGCGGGGCTGGGGATCGCCGTGGTGCCGCGGATGGTCGCCACCCGGGCGGGGCGGGGCCTGCGGGTGACCCCGCTGGCCCGGCCGGGGCTGCACCGGACCATCGCCCTGGCCCACCGCAGCGACGTGGCCCCACCCAGGGCCGCGCGGGAACTCCAGCGCATGCTGCTCGAACGCTGACCCGGGCGGGGCGCGCGGGAGCCGGGCACGCCGGCCCGGCCGGGAGGGTCCGCCGGGCGGGAGGCGCGCCGGCCCGGTGGAGGCGCGCCGGCCCGGTGAGAGTTGGTCCGGTGAGAGTTGGTCCGCCCGATGAGCGGCGCGTCCGCCCGGCCGGGCCCGCCAGGCGTGAGCGGCTGTCAGCCCGGTCAGCGGCGTGCGGGGCCGGGTGAGGCGGCGTGCCGGGCCGTCCAGTCGCCGTGGCGCGCCGCCCGGCGCCCCCGCACACCTCTGGACGGTCGGCCCGGTCACGGGCGCGCCAGACCGGCCGGGTGCGCCAGAGATGAGCGGCTCGTCAACCCGGCCGCGCGCCGGCCCGGCCGGGTCGGGCCGGTCAGCGGCATGCCGGGCCGGACGGCCGCCGTGGCGTGCCGCCCCGCTCCCCCACACCCCTGGACGGTCGGCCCGGTCACCGGCGCGCCAGACCGGTGGGAGATGCGTCCGCCCGGCCGGGCGGGGCGGCCAGGACCAAGGACCGAGGACTCGCCGACGCCAGCCGTGAGCGGCGTGTCAGCCCCGTGAGCGGCGTGCCGGGCCGGTCGGCCGCCGTCGCCGTGGGCGCGCCGACCGGCGCCGCCGCACACCCCGGGGCGGTCAGCCCGGTGGGACGCGCGCCGGGCGTGAGCGGCGCGTCAGCCCGGCGGCGCGTCAGCCGTGCGCGGCGGGCCAGGCCGGTCGGTCGCCGGGGGCGCCGGCCCGGCGCCCCCGCGCAGTCCGGGGCGGTCAGCCCGTCGCGTCCACCAGGGCTAGTTCGTGCAGGCGCTCGGGCGGGCCCGGGCGGGCGTAGTACCAGCCCTGGGCCGTGTCGCAGCCCAGGATCCGCAGCTGCTCGGCCTGCGCGCCGGTCTCCACACCCTCGACCGTGACCGCGAGGTCGAGGCTGTGGGCGAGGGAGACGATGCCCTCGACGATCTTCAGGTCGACGGGGTCGGCGGGGAACTGCTGCATGCCCTGGGTGAAGGAGCGGTCCAGCTTGAGGACACTCACCGGCAGGCGGCGCAGGTTGGCCAGGTTGGAGTAGCCGGTGCCGAAGTCGTCCAGGGCGATGTCGACACCCATCTCGGCGAGCCGGCGCAGCGGTTTGAGCAGGTCGTCGTCGGCGCCGATCAGGGCGGACTCGGTGACCTCCAGGCACAGCGCGTCCGGGGTGACGCCCGCGCGTTCAAGGATGTCGACCGTGTCCTGGACCAGCCCGGGATGGGTGAGCTGGCAGGGCGAGAGGTTGACGTTGATGCGCAGCGGGCCGACGGCCTGTCCGGCGTGGCGCTCACGCCAGGCGCGGGCCTGGCGGATCGACTCCTCCAGCACCCAGCGGCCCAGCGGCACGATCAGACCCGTGTGCTCGGCGAGCGGGATGAACCGGTCGGGGCCGAGGACGCCGTGCTGCGGATGCAGCCAGCGCACCAGCGCCTCGGCGCCGCGCACGCTGCCGTCACCGAGGTGGACCAGGGGCTGGTACTCGATGAAGAACTCGCCGCGTTCCAGGGCGGTCGGCAGGGCCGTGGTCAGACCGTGCCGGGTGATGGCGCGGGCGTCGGCCTCGGGGTCGGCGAGTTCCGAGCGGTTGCCGCCCGCCGACTTGGCCCGGTACATGGTGATGTCGGCGCTGCGCAGGACCTCCGCCGCGGTGCGTTCGCCCGCCGGGCCCTCGACGATGCCGAGGCTGCCGCGGACCAGCAGGTCGCGGCCGTCGATGCTGACCGGGGTGACCAGCGCGTTCATGATGCGCTCGGCGAGTTCGTCGACCTCGTGTTCGGTGCCGGGCCCCGTGGTCAGGGCCACGAACTCGTCGCCTCCGAGCCGGGCGACCATCTCGCCGGGCGCGGTGGCGCAGGACTGCAACCGGTCGGCGACCTCCACCAGCAGCCGGTCGCCGGCCGCGTGGCCGAGGCTGTCGTTGATGGTCTTGAAGCCGTCCAGGTCGAGGTAGCACAGCCCGAAGCGCTGGTCCTCGCCCGCGTTCAGGGCCTTCTCCAGCCGCTCGAAGAACAGGGTGCGGTTGGGCAGGCCGGTGAGGGCGTCGTGGGTGGCCTCGTAGCGCAGCCGGAGGTTGAGCAGCCGGCGCTCGGTGGTGTCCTCCATCAGGGCGAGCTGGTATTGCGGGTTGCCGTCGGCGTCGCGCAGCAGGGAGACCGTCAGGTTGGTCCACAACACCGTGCCGTCAGGGCGGTTGAACGCCTTCTCCATGTGGTAGTGCTCGCGCTCGCCGCGCACGAGTTCGTCGTAGAGCCGCCAGGTCTGCGGGGCGTCCTCGGGGTGCACCCAGTCCTGGACGCGCCGGCCGCGCAGGGACTGCGGGGAGGCCCCGAACATGCGCAGCAGCGCCTCGTTGACCTGGAGGACGGTGCCGTCGAGAGCGGCGATGCCGATCCCTATGGCGGCGCCCTCGAAGACCGCGCGGAAGCGGGCCTCACTGGCGTGCAGCGCCTGTGCCACCACACCCTGGGCCTGCAACGCGGCCTGGGCGATGGCCTCCTGCTCGGCGAGGGTTCGTTCCCGCAGCGCCTGGGCGTAGCCGGCGGCCATCGCGTGCTGCAACCGCGAGGAACGGACGCGCAGTTCGTCCTGGGGGCCGTCCTCGCCGCAGTACAGGACCAGGTAGGCGTCGAGGCAGTCCAGGGTGCGGGTGAGCGTCTCGGGGTCGGTGCAGTGCGCCCCGACCAGGGCCGCGCCGACGGCCTTCGCCGCGTCCGCGTCGAAGCCGCGGGCCCGCAGCAGTCCGCTCAACCGGCGGGCCAGCGGCAGGAGTAGCTCCTCGAACTCGGGGCGGGTCAGCGAGGTGGAGGTGACGGGGAAGACCGCCCGGCTCCAGATCGTCGTCAGCCGGCGCAGTCTGTCCTCCGGCCCGTCCGGTTCCGCGGTCACGCCGTACGCCCCACGCCGGCGAATCCGGAGAAGGCGTACGGATCCTCGTGCTCGGGAGCCGAGTCCGGGCGCCACTGCGGCATCGGCACCAGTCCGGGTTCCACCATGTCGTACCCCTCGAAGAACCGCGCGATCTCCTCGCGCGAGCGCATGATCAGCGGGTTGCGGATGTCCTTGTACACGTCCACGGCACCCTCGGCCCGGCCGGCGGGCACGGGGATTCCCTCGTACGAGGCGTGCGTGAGGATCAGCAGGCTGCCGGGCGCGAGTGCGTCGCGCAACTCGGCCACCGCACCGTACGGGTCGTCCGCGTCTTCCACGAAGTGCAGTATGGCAACGAGGAGGAGGGCCACTGGCCGATTCAGGTCGATCAGCCGCTCCAGCCGGGGAGCCGAGAGGATCTCCTGCGGCTTGCGCAGGTCGGCGGCGACCACGCCGGCGTCGTCGTGGCCCGCCAGGACCGCCTCGCTGTGGGCGACGGCGACCGGGTCGTGGTCGACGTAGACCACGCGGGCGCCCGGTGCGGCGGCCCCGGCCACCTCGTGGACGCTGCCGAACGTCGGGATACCGGAGCCGATGTCGAGGAACTGGGTGATGCCCTCCCCGGCAGCGAACCGCACGGCCCGGCGCATGAACGCCCGGTTGGCCTGCATGATCTTCGGCAGACCCGGCAGGAACTCCATGGCCGCGCGGGCCGCTTCCCGGTCGACCTCGAAGTTGTGCGAACCGCCCAGGTAGTAGTCGTAGATCCGTGAGACGCTCGGCACCGAGATGTCGATGCTCCGTGGGGCCCAGGCGGGACGCTCCATGTATGTCTCCAAGGCGTGGACAGGTGTAGGCGATCCGGTGTTCGAGCTGAGGCTACTGATCGCCCGCCAAAGGAGCGACCTGAAACGGAAATTGACCATCCGTTCCCGGTCACGGCCTGCGGCAAGTGCCCGAACGGCTCCGCTGTGTGACGGCCGTACGGCAGCCGTCGGCACGGCCGTTGCCACGACCGTTGCCGGTGCCGTCACCGGTGCCGCGACGCACAACGGTCCGCCCCCTCCGTGCGGTGCGGAGGGGGCGGACCTTCGGTCGTAGCGCCGGGCCGGGCGGGACGATCGACCCTGGGGAGGTGATCTACTTGCCCGGCGCGCCGACCGGCTTGCCGTCGGGCGAGACGGCGTACCAGGTGCCGCCGACGCCCTGACCGTTGGTGTCGCCCGGGGCCTTGTCCCCGGAAAAGGTGTAGATCGGCCAGCAGTTGACCGACATCTGACGGACGCCGTCGGGGCGGGTGAAGGGCATCAGGCCCTTCTTCTTCACACCCTGCGTGTCGTCGGCGTTCACCGGACCGACGGCCGGCCACTTCTCCAGGCAGGCGCCCGTGCAGTTGGAGACGGACTTCGGCCAGGCCTGGTCCTTCAGGAAGCGGTAGACCGTCATGCCGTTCTTGTCCACGACGACGTCACCGAGCTTGGGGTCCTTGCGGACGGACAGGCCCGGCAGGTTCGACACCTTGGCCTTCTTGCCCGTGGGGGCCAGCGCGAACCACTTGCCGCCCACGCCCTGGCCGTTGACGTCACCGGAGTTGACGTCCTTGGCATAGCGGTAGGCGGGCCAGCCGCCGACGGTGAGCTGCTTGGTGCCGTCGGCGCGGGTGACCTCGCCGAGCAGCGCCTTGTCGATGCCGGCGCCGGCACTGGCGTCGGCGGCGGGGACCGGCGGCCAGGTGGTGGCGCAGTCCCCTGCGCAGTTCGAGCTGGGCGGGTTGGCGGTGTCCTTGTCGAACCGGTAGAGGGTGAGACCGGAGCCGTCGGTCAGCACGCTGCCCAGGTCGGGGTTGCTGGCCACGGTCAGCTTGCCCGCGGGCGTCGCCGCGGTCGGGGAGCTGGAACTCTGGCTGCCGTCGGCGCCGTACCCGTTGCCCGCGGCGGTCGCGGTCCCGGCGCCCGGGCTGCCATAGTCACCGGCCGCGGCCGTGGCCCCGACGTTCTGGGCCTGCGCCGCCGGAGCGGCGCTGTTGTCCTGACCGCACGCCGTCGTCAGCGCCAGCACCGAGGCTGCCGTGGCCACCAGTGAGGCGGTCCGCCAGGAGGTCTTCATCCGTAACTCCCCAATATCGCCTTGATATCGCAGCGCCTGCCGCGCCGCCGCACGGCCATGGGTACGCGGCCCGGGGGCCGCAGCGTTCAACGGCAGCCGGAAATTCTTTCCGGGCCCCGCGACGCGACCGGCCCACGAAGGTCGTACGGATGTGCGCATCACACCGGCGGAACTCTTCCCGCCGTCAAACCAGTGATCACACCATGTCCCCCCTTCGGAGCATTGTGGGCGCACAACGGCGCACGACGGCTTCACACACCCCATGATCTTCGTCGTGCATGGACTCCAAGCGACCCGATGCGCACCCACCACAAGGGTGTTGGCTCTCTTGACGCTGACCTGGACCCTGGTGGGCTGCCCGGTCGGCAGCGCGTCGGCCGACGCCTGCGCGTCCGCCTCGACCGGACCGGACGGCGCGGTGGCGGTCGCCCACGCCGGCGGCCACCACTGGCCGGACCCGCCCTGTACCGAGCCTCCGCCACCGTGCCCGCCCACTCCCCCGCCGACGCCCCCACCGCCTCCGCCGCCACCTCCGCCGCCACCTCCGCCTCCGCCTCCGCCTCCGCCTCCACCGCCCGAGCCGACGCCGACGCCCCCACCCCCGCCGAAGCCGACGCCCCGTCCGCGCCCGACGCCCGCCCCCACGCCGACGCCGGCACCGCCCAGGCCACGACCGCCCGCCCGCCCCGCTCAAGCTCCCCCGCCCGCACCGACACCCGCCCCGCCACCGCCACCCAGGCCAAAACCCGCACCCGAGCCGGTGCCCACGCCCACGCCACGGCCCCCGGTGACGCCCGTGCGCTACCCGGCGTACCACCCGCACCACGTCAGCCACCACGCGCACGGCCACACCACGCCCGTCACGTACGTCCTGCTCATCACCGTCCCCGCGATCGTCGCCGTGGCGGCACTGCGCCCGCGCTGACGCGCCGGCCCCGCTCACCCTGTGGAGGCACCAGTTGTCGGATTGGCTTGTTCTCGTCCTCGCGATGCTGGGGGCCTGCGCCGTGGTGGTCGTCATCACGCTGGTACGGCACCGGACCGCGGCCGAGGACGAGGACCCCAGCGAGACCCCCGACGTCATCGAGTACATGACGATGTGGATCGGCGTCATCTACGCCATCGTCCTGGGCCTGGCCATCGCGGGCGTGTGGGAGGCCCGCAGCGCCGCCCAGGACTACGTGCAGTCCGAGGCCCAGGCACTGCACGAGATCTCGGAGCGGGTCCGGGTCTACCCGCCGGACGTCCGTGACGGCATCCGCCGTGACATCGACGCCTACGTCGGCTACGTCGTGCACACCGAGTGGACGGCGATGGCCGACGACGAACAGGTGACGGACCGCGGCACCGCCCTGCTGCACAAGATCCGCGCGGACGTCACCGACTACCGGCCGGGAAACGACTTCGAGGCCCAGACCTACCAGCCGCTGCTGGACCAGCTCGCCGCGGCCGACCAGGCGCGCAACGCGCGTGCCGACTCCACCGGGGCCACCATGCCCTCGGTCGTGTGGTGGGGGCTGATCACCGGCGGCCTGATCACGATCGGCATGGTGTTCGCGCTCCAGATCCGCCGGACCGGGCGCGAGCTGGTCCTGGCCGGACTGTTCTCGGCCACCATCGCGTTCATGCTGTTCCTCATCTGGGACCTCGACGCTCCCTACAGCCGGGGCATCGCGGTCACCGCGGAACCGTTCCTCAACCTCTTCCCGAACATCACCGGATAGCGCGTCAGGCCTTCGCCCCCGCTCCCGCGAGGGACCGGGGCGAGGGCCTGACGATGTGCGCCGCGGCCGGCCGCCGGGACGGACCCGTGGCTCGGCGGACCGGGGGGCTCAGACGCGCTTCTCGTGTCGGCGGCGCAGCCAGAAGGCACCGCCGCCGATCAGTGCCGTGGCCACCAGGCTGCCGCCGATGGCCATGTCGGTGGGTGTCGCGCCGCTGGTCCGGCTGCCGCCGATACCGCCCTGCACACCGCCGATCACGGTGAAGGCCGCCGGGCGGGTCAGGGTGCGGCCGTCGCAGCGGACGGTGATGTCGTACCGGCCGGGACGGGCGTCGCGGTCGACGGTGGCGACACCGCGCGCGGTGTCGTCGCGGAACGACGTCAGCGGGGCGGTGCCGAAGGCCCGGGAGGTCATGGTGCCGCCCCGGCAGCCGTTCACGGTGACGGTGAGACGGCCCCCGGCGGCGATGACACCGGGTGTTGCGACGATGTTGCGCGGGCCGAAGTCGTTCCCATGGCCGTTCCCGTTCCCATTCCCGTTCCCGAAGCCGCCGTTCCCGTTCCCGTTCCCGTTCCCGTTCCCGAAGCCGCCGTTCCCGTTCCCGTTACCGAAGCCGCCGTTCCCGTTCCCGAAGCCGCCGTCACCACGGCCGTTTCCGTTCCCGTTGCCGAACCCGTTCCCGTTCCCGTTCCCGTTTCCGAATCCGTTTCCGTTCCCGTTTCCGAAGCCGTCGCCTCCACGGCCGTCCCCGCGGCCGTTCCCGTTACCGTTACCGAACCCGTTCCCGTTCCCGTTCCC
>NZ_JBEZWU010000011.1:0-162296 GCF_040637655.1 Streptomyces sp. NPDC028722 | reverse complement strand
CCCGAAGCCGCCGTCCCCGCGGCCGTTCCCGTTCCCGTTCCCGTTGCCGAACCCGTTGCCGTTCCCGAAGCCGCCGTCCCCGCGGCCGTTCCCGTTCCCGTTCCCGTTGCCGAACCCGTTGCCGTTCCCGAAGCCGCCGTCCCCGCGGCCGTTCCCGTTGCCGTTGCCGTTGCCATTCCCGTTCCAGTTGCCGGCGCCGGTGCCGATGCCGGTTCCCGGGACGATGACGGTGGTGTCGGTGCTGCTCGGCCCGCCCCCATTGCCCATGCCGTCCGCGACGGCCACGGGGGCGGCGAGCCCGAGCGCGGCGACCGCGGCGCACGCCGCCGCGAGGGCACGTTGGTTTCGCATGTGATCCTCCGCGGAAGGCGCCCCGGGTCCCGTTCCCGGTGGATCGGCGAGAAAGCACCTCCCGGACCGACCCTCCGACGTGCGGAACACGCCCGCATGTCGAGAATGGTCCGTCCTGGTGAGCCGACACGCCGACAGATATCCACACAATCTGATATTGCCGCAGGTCACGGACCGTCAGAAAAATCCTCGGAACGGCAACTCGGATGGCGCACCGATAAGCCCGCGGACCACCCGTTCGCCTCTCACCCCGTCGCCCGTCGCGCGCGCGGGACTTAGCGTTTTCCCATGCGCGAGGGACGTGGTGCCGGCAGCGTGGAGAGGGGTTGGCGAATGTCTGCGTCCAGGCTGTCCGAACTGGCCGAGGAGGAGGAACGGCGCAAGAAGCGCGCGCCCTGGGGGGTGATAGCGCTTGTTCTGCTGACCGGCCTGGCGCTCATGCGCAACGGTTCCGGTGAGTTCGACGTGGGCCCTCCGCAGCCCGCGTCCGCGGCGGCCCCGGACACCAGCGCCGCCCCGGACACCTTCGTCGCCCCGCCCGTCACGCTGCCGTTCTCCGCCGCCGACCGGGTCCGCATCCCCGCCATCCAGGTGGACGCGCCGGTCGTGCCGGTCGGTCTCGACGCGGACGGCTGGGTCGCCGCGCCGCCGCCGGAGAACCCCGGCACGGCCGGCTGGTTCACCGGTGCGGTGTCCCCCGGCGAGAAGGGCACCGCCGTCGTCGTCGGCCATGTCGACAACAAGCAGGGCCCCGCCGTGTTCTTCGGTCTCGGGGCCCTGAAGAAGGGGAACCGGGTCGAGGTCGTGCGGCAGGACGGACGGACCGCGGTGTTCGAGGTCTACGGGGTCGAGGTCTTCGAGAAGAACAACTTCCCCGGCGACCGCGTGTACGGCTCCAAGGGGAGGCCGGAACTGCGCGTCATCACCTGCGGCGGCGATTTCTCCAAGCAGAGCGGCTACGAAGGCAACGTGGTCGTCTTCGCCCGCCTGGCCTCGGTCGGCTGAACCAACGAGGCCCGGGCGGGCGACGGGGCGGGCGTCCCGCGTCCCCGGGCGTGCGTCACACGCGCCGGGGGGGCACCGTGAGGTGGTAGCCGGAGTCCAGCAGATAGGGCAGGTACTCGCGGATCGCGCGGACGCTCTGCGAACGGTCTCCGCCGGCGTCGTGGGAGAGCACCACGACACCGGGGGCGGCTCCCTGCACCACCTGGTCGACGATGGTGTCCGTGCCGGGCACCGTCCAGTCGGTGGTGTCCACGGTCCAGGCCATCGGTTCCATGCCCATCTCGGCGCCCAGCTGGAAGGCGGCCCGGTTCCAGGCGCCGTAGGGAGCGCGGAACCACTGGGGGCGCTCGCCGTAGGTGTCCTCGATGACGTCGCTGGTGCGTTCCATCTCGGAGCGGATCTCCCTGCGGCCGAGGGTGGTCAGCAGCGGGTGCGTCCAGGTGTGGTTGCCGACGACGTGGCCCTCGTCGGCCATCCGGGCCAGCAGCTCTCTGTTCTCGACGACGCATTCGCCGCACACGAAGAACATGGCCCGGACGTGGTACTTGGCGAGGGTGTCCAGGATGTGCGGGGTGTAGTTGGGGTTGGGGCCGTCGTCGAAGGTCAGCATCATGCGCCGGCCGTGCCCGGGGATCCGCAGGAAGGGTTCCTTGCGCACTTTGAGCTTGCGGGGCGCGGCGCGCGGCGGACCGTATCCGGTGA
This sequence comes from Streptomyces sp. NPDC028722, assembly GCF_040637655.1. NCBI lineage: Bacteria > Bacillati > Actinomycetota > Actinomycetes > Kitasatosporales > Streptomycetaceae > Streptomyces > Streptomyces sp. NPDC028722. Next base: position 160,238 of record NZ_JBEZWU010000011.1, on the reverse strand, counting down.
GGGGCTGGAGCCGGAAGGCGGAGGGCTTGAGCACCTGGCGGGCCTGCGGGCCGGCGACGGGTGCCGCGGTCGTTCCGGCCGGTTCTCCGCCGCCTCCCGCCAGCACGGCGCCGACGGCGCCCGCGGCTCCCGCGGCTCCCAGCGCGGCGGCGCCTGCGAACAGCATCCGGCGCCGTGTGGGCAACTGATCCTTCTGCATGACTCATCAGTCGCCCCGCCGGGCTCCGGCGCACCCCAACACCACCGGTGTGGCGGCCGGATTGCACCCGAACAGCCGAGTGGACGGTGCGGTCAGCGGTGCCGGACGAGCGGGAAGGGCAGCGTCTCGCGGATGGTCAGGCCGGTGAGGAACATGACGAGCCGGTCGACGCCGAGGCCGAGGCCGCCGGTGGGGGGCATCGCGTACTCCAGGGCCTGGAGGAAGTCCTCGTCCAGTTCCATGGCCTCCGGGTCGCCGCCGGCGGCCAGCAGGGACTGCTCGGTGAGCCGGCGGCGCTGTTCGACGGGGTCGGTCAGCTCCGAGTAGGCGGTGCCGAGCTCGGTGCCGAAGGCGACGAGGTCCCAGCGTTCGGCGAGCCGCGGGTCGGTGCGGTGCTGCCGGGTCAGCGGGGAGACGTCGGTCGGGAAGTCCTTGTAGAAGGTGGGCTGCTCGGTGCGGTGTTCGACCAGCCGCTCGTACATCTCCAGGACGATGTCGCCGGGTCCGTCGTCGGGGGTGTACGGCACCCCGGCGCGGTCGCACAGCCGGTGCAGCCGCAGCAGTTCGGTGCCGGGGCCGATGTCCTCCCCGAGTGCCTCGGAGAGCGCCCCGGACACCGTCTTCACGGGCCACGCCCCGGAGATGTCGTACTCCCTGCCGTCCCTGCGGGCCACCGGGGCGCCGAAGACGGCGGTCGCGGCGCCCTGGATCAGCTCGCGGGTGAGGTCGAGCATGACGGCGTAGTCGGCGTGGGCCTGGTAGGCCTCCAGCATCGTGAACTCGGGGTTGTGCTTGTGGGAGACGCCCTCGTTGCGGAAGGTGCGGCCCAGCTCGAAGACCCTCTCCAGACCACCGACGCACAGCCGTTTCAGGTACAGCTCGGGGGCGATGCGCAGGTACAGGTCGAGGTCGTAGGCGTTGCTGTGGGTGGTGAAGGGGCGGGCGTTGGCGCCGCCGTGGATCTGCTGGAGCATCGGCGTCTCGACCTCCAGGTAGCCGCGCTCCAGCAGGCCCTGCCGCAGCGCCTGGACGGCGGCGGAGCGGGCGCGGACGACGGCGCGGGCGTCGGGGCTGGTGAGGAGGTCGAGGTAGCGGCGGCGGACCTTGGCCTCGGGGTCGGTGAGGCCACGCCGTTTGTCGGGCAGCGGACGCAGGCATTTGCCGGTGAGCCGCCAGGTGGTGACGAAGACGGTGGGTTCGCCGCGGTCGCTGGGCCGGGCGTGGCCGGTGGCGGTGATGTGGTCGCCGAGGTCGGTGTCGGCGGTGAAGCGGTCGAGTTCGGGGCCGGAGCCGTCGCGGGTGAGGGCGATCTGGTGGTCGCCGGACCAGTCGCGCAGCACGGCGAAGACGATGCCCCCGAGGTCCCGGACCAGCATGACGCGTCCGGCGACGGTGACGTCCGTGCCGGGCGGTACGTCGGCGAGGGCGTGGGTGGGGGCGGCGGTGGCGACCGGGTAGGGGTCGGTGCCGGTGGCGCGCAGCCGGTCGAGTGTGTGGTGCCGGACGCGGACCTGGTCGGGCAGGCCCGCGTCCGGGGTCGCGGGCCCGGCCCGGTCCCCTCCGTCCGGGCCGAGCGCCGTCAGGGACGGCAGCCCCTCGGCGGTGGCGGGCCGCTGTCCGGTGTTCGGGTGCCCCTTTCCCCAGAGTTTGCGCAGGGACGGTACGGACACGAATCCCTCGGCGATGCCGGAGGCGAGGCCGATGCGGGCGAGGGAGGCGGTGTCGGCGTAACAGATGAAGCGGGGGTACCACTCGGGGCGGTACTTGGCGTTGGAGCGGTACAGCGCCTCCAGTTGCCACCAGCGGGAGAAGAACAGCAGCAGGCGGCGCCAGAGCCTGAGGACGGGTCCGGCGCCGATCCGGGCGCCTTCCTCGAAGACGGACCGGAAGACGGCGAAGTTCAGGGAGATCCGGCGCACGCCCAGCTTCGGGGCGGCGGCGCACAGTTCGGCGACCATGAACTCCATCACGCCGTTGGGGGCGGTCCGGTCACGGCGCATCAGGTCCAGGGAGACGCCGTCCCGGCCCCAGGGGACGAAGGAGAGCAGGGCGAGGAGCCGGCCGTCGTCGCCGAGGGCCTCCACGAGCAGGCAGTCGCCGTCGGCCGGGTCGCCGAGCCGGTCCAGGGCCATGGAGAAGCCGCGTTCGGTCTCGGTGTCGCGCCAGGCGTCGGCCTTGCGGACGATCTCCTCCATCTCCACCGGGGTGAGGACGGCGTGACGGCGGACCCGGCAGGTGGCGCCGGTACGGCGGACCCGGTTCACGGCCTGCCGGGTGACCCGCATGTCGCGGCCGTCGAGGTCGAAGCCGGGGATGTGCAGGATCGCCTCGTCGCCGAGCTGGAGGGCGCCGAGTCCGGCGCGGGCGTAGGCGCGGGCGCCGTCCTCGGAGGCGCCCATCACGGCGGGCGCCCAGGCGTACCGGCGGGCCAGGTCCAGCCAGGCGGCGATGGCCGGCGGCCAGGCCTCCGGGTCGCCGACGGGGTCGCCGCTGGCCAGGCAGACGCCGGCCTCGACGCGGTAGGTGACGGCGGCCTTGCCGCTGGGCGAGAAGACGACGGCCTTGTCGCGCCGGGTGGCGAAGTACCCGAGGGAGTCCCGGTTGCCGTACGCGGTCAGCAGGGCGCGGATGCGGGCTTCCTCGTCGCCGTGCAGGGCGGCTTCCAGGCGCTGGGAGCGGAACAGCGTGGCCGCCGCGTTGAGCAGGGCGAGGGCGCCGAGCAGGCCGAGCGCGAAGGTGACCCGGTGCGGCGGCCGGCCGCCGAAGGAGCTGTTGGCGACGAGCCCGCCGCACACCCGGTCGGCCGCCCAGGCGAGGTGCTGGCCCGCCGGGAGGGTGCCCGGGAACAGCAGCACCAGAGCCCAGCCGAGCAGGATCGCCACGACCAGCCCGGCCGCCAGCACGGCGAGCGCCCGGAGCACGGCACCGCGCCGGGAGGCGGCGTAGAACTCCCGGCGGGCCGCCAGCAGCAGGAGCAGCAGCAGCGCGCACAGCACGAGGGAGGGCAGTGAGTCGGCGTCCAGCCCGGCGGCCGCGCCGAGCGCGTCGGTGAGGACGAGCAGCCCGAGGTAGACGACGACCAGCCACCAGGCGACCTTCTTGCGGGCGGCGGTGGCACCGGCCAGCAGGAACAGGAAGACGGCGTAGGCCAGGTTGGCGCTGATGGGGACGAGGAACAGGTCGAGGGCGCGGACGGCCGGGAGGAGCAGGCGGCGCAGCGGAGGGATGAACGCGAGCAGGGCGCACAGCAGGCCGAGAGCGGCGAAGAGGGCGCCGAAGGCCTCCGGGACCCAGCCGAGGCGTCCGCCGGCGGGCGGGGGGGCCGGGGCGGGGGCGCCCCTCGGTGCGGCGGGCTCCGCGCTGGCAGTCATGGTTCCGACTGTAGGAAGGGGCGGCACGGCCCGCGCGTCGAACGGCCGGTGCCGCCCGGCGGTGCGGACCGGGCGCGGGGCCCCGCTTCGCGGTGGGAGGGAGTGGTTCCGATAGCCTCACGGCCGTGACGGAACAGCACGAACAGCGCTCGCATCAGTTCGAGCGGGGCACGGACGGGCCGAAGGTCGTCCTGGTCGGGGTGGACGGCTCGGACTCCTCGATGCGCGCCGCCGCGTACGCGGGTGGACTGGCCCGGCGCCAGCACGCGCTGCTCGCGGTGGTGTACGTGCAGCCGGTGCTCGCGGCCGGCGCGGCGCTCGGGGCGCCGGTGGCGGAGACCACCGACGAGATCGCCGACGAGCTGGTGGCGCAGATCCGGGAGGCCGCCGAGCGGCTCAAGGGGATATTCGAGGTGCGCTGGGAGTTCCACACCTTCCGCGGCGACCCCTACACCGGTCTGGTGACCGCGGCCGACGAGCTGAAGGCGGACGCGGTGGTGGTGGGTGCCTCGGAGCAGGCCGGACACCGGATCATCGGTTCGGTGGCGGTCCGGCTGGTGAAGGCGGGACGCTGGCCGGTGACGGTCGTACCGTAACCGCGGCAGGAGCGGGCGGCGGCCGTCGCGACGGGCAGGCCTCCCGCCGGCCGCCGGCGAGCTGCCGTCGCCCGGCAACCCCGCACGCGGGCTCCGTCCCGGGTCGTGCGCGGGCGCCGTCCGCAGCCCCGTGTGGACTCGGTCCTGGGACGTGCGTGGCGTCTTCCCTGCGGGGCGGCCCTGAGCCATCATGATCCGGCGTCAGCCGTTTGCCGTCGGCGAAGAGGTGAGGCGCATGGACAGGATCCGCGCGGGTGAGGGCATTCTCCGCCGCAAACCCATCGAACACATCGAGGACACCGAGGTCACCCAGGGCCCCCGGCTGGAGAGGTCGCTCGGGCTGTGGCAGCTCACCGCGATCGGGGTGGGCGGCATCATCGGCGCGGGCATTTTCACCCTCGCCGGTACGGTGGCCAACGGTACGGCCGGGCCGGCGGTGGTGATCTCCTTCCTGATCGCCGGTCTCGCGAGCGCCTGCGCGGCCCTGTCGTACGCCGAGTTCGCCGGGATGATCCCGAAGGCCGGTTCGGCGTACACGTACGGCTACGCGGTGCTGGGCGAGTTCGCGGGCTGGTTCATCGGCTGGGACCTGCTGCTGGAGTACACCGCGATCGTGGCGGTGGTGGCGATCGGCATCTCCGGCTACTTCGGCTTCCTGGTGACGGACATGGGCGCGCAGCTGCCGGACTGGATGCTGGGCGCGCCCGGCACCGGGCAAGGGCACCGCGTCGACCTGTTCGCGATGGTGCTCTGCCTGTTCATCGCCTGGCTGCTGAACCTGGGCATGCGCAGCGCGGCCCGCTTCGAGACCTTCGTGGTGGCTCTGAAGGTGCTGGTGGTGCTGCTGGTGATCGTCGTGGGCGCGTTCCACATCGACAGCGGGAACTACCACCCGTTCTTCCCGTACGGCCTCGGCGGCGCGTTCGACGGCGCGGCGCTCGTGTTCTTCGCGGTGTTCGGCTACGACGCGATGTCCACGGCGGCCGAGGAGTCGAAGGACGCGCAGCGGCACATGCCGAAGGCGATCATCTACTCGCTGGCGATCTCGATGGTGCTGTACGTGGCGGCCTGTCTGGTGCTGACCGGCATGCAGAACTACCGGGACATCGACAAGGAGAGCGGCTTCTCCACGGCGTTCAAGTCGGTCGGGCTCGGCGCGCTGGCGGACGTGATCGCGGTCGGCGCGATCATCGGCATCCTCACCGTGATGTTCACCTTCATGCTGGGTGTGACCCGTGTGTGGTTCTCCATGTCCCGGGACGGGCTGCTGCCGCGCTGGTTCGCCAAGACGCACCCCACCCGGCACGTGCCGACCCGGGTCACCTGGATCGTCGGGGCGGCCTCGGCGGCCATCGCCGGGTTCCTCCCGATCGCCGAGGTGGCCGAACTGACCAACATCGGCATCCTGCTGGCGTTCGTGGTGGTGTGCGCGGCGGTGATCGTGCTGCGCTACCGGCGGCCGGAGCTGCCGCGCGCCTTCCGCACCCCGTGGATGCCGTTCCTGCCCGCCCTGGGCATCTTCTTCTCCGTCTGGCTGGTCACGCGCCTCCAGTGGCAGACCTGGGTCCGGTTCGCGGTGTGGTTCGTGATCGGCTGCGTGATCTACTTCGGCTACTCCTACCGGCATTCGGCGCTCGCCGCGCGGCAACCCGCCGAGTGATCACTCGGCCATGACCAGGCCGTCCTGGCCGGCCCCGCGGCTGAGCACCACGTCCCGGATCCGGTCGCGCACCCCTTCGAGGTCGGCGCCCTGGGCGACGGCCCGGCTCAGGTCGACGACCCGGCCGGCGTCGAGGTCGTACAGCTGCGGGACGAACTCGGCCTTGGTGACCCGCCAGGCCCCGCCCGGCCGGTCGGGCGGGGCGAAGGTGAAGCGGCCGAGCGTGGACTCGTTGCCGCGCGGGTCCTGGGCGCCCTCGCGGTTGTACATCTCGCCGGCGATCTGGTCGCCCATACCGTAGATCACCCAGGTGCCGTTGACCTTCTCGTACGCCTGCGGGACGTGGGCGTGGGTGCCCAGGATCAGGTCGATGTCGGGGCGCCCGGCGGTGGCGGAGGCGGTGAGCCGCTGGGCGAGGGTGAGCTGGAGCCGGTCGGGTTCGTCCTGCCATTCGGTGCCCCAGTTCATGGACAGGACCACCACGTCGGCGCCGGCCCGCCGGGCGACGCGGGCGTCGGCGATGATCCGGTCCGCGTCGATCATGTTGACCGCCCACGGCGCGCCGTGCGGCAGCGGTTTGCCGTTGGTGCCGAAGGTGTACGACAGGTGGGCGACCTTGGCCGGCCCGGCCCGCAGGAGCGTCACCGAGCGGGCCTCGGCCTCGCTGCGGGCGGTTCCGGCGTGCCGCAGGCCGGCCGCGTCCAGGGCGTCCAGGGTGCGGCGGATGCCGGCGGTGCCGTCGTCCAGGGCGTGGTTGGAGGCGGTGGAGCAGCCGTCGTAGCCGGTGGCGGCCAGGCCCTTGGCGATCTGCGGCGGGGACCTGAAGGCCGGGTAGCCGCTGTAGGCGCCCTCGACGCCGTAGACGGTCTCCATGTGACACAGCGCCAGGTCGGCGTGGGAGACGAGCGGTTCGACACCGGAGAGCATCGGGCGGAAGTCGTGGCCGTTGCCGCCGGCGTCGTAGGAGGCCCGCTCGATCACGGAGGTGTGCGGCAGCACGTCCCCGGAGGCGACGAGGGTGAACCCGCGGGCCGCGGCGGGCGCCGGGCGCCCCTGCTGCGAGCCGGAGTCCTGCCGGTTGTGGTTCTGGCAGGCGGCCGCCGCCGTGAGAACGGCGGTCAGGGCCAGGGCCACCTGCTGTCTGCGTCCGATCATCAACTCACCCCAGGTTGTCGTATATACAGACAAGGCCGTGACGGCATATGGGTATGAATCTGACGTGCCGGATAAACAGACCGGAGGCTCTGATTAGCCCGTCCGGTGCCGGAAGGACCGCTCGTCCGACCGTTCGCCGACCCGATCGACCGTCCGCCGCACAGCCGGGCCCGCCCCCTGTCCGCAGGCCGCGCCCTGCGCTGGCATACGGCCATGACGGCCGGAACCTCACTCACCCACGGGACGACGACCGCCGGGCACGAGCTGGCCGCACTCCAGCGCGAGCACGGCGGCCCCCTGTTCGCTCTGCTGCTCAGGCTCTGCGACGGGGACCGGCAGCGTGCCGAGGACCTCGTCCAGGAAACCCTGGTACGGGCCTGGCAGCATCCCGAGGCGCTGCACGCCGACGGCTTCGACTCCGTACGGCCCTGGCTGCTGACCGTCGCGCGGCGGCTCGCCATCGACGCGCGGCGGGCCCGGCGGGCCCGGCCCCGCGAGGTCGGCGACGCGGTTCCCGAGGACGCGCGGGTGACCGCCGACCACGCCGAACGGGCCGCCACCATGCTCGACGTCCGGGAGGCTGTGAAGACACTCACGCCGGAGCACCGTGACGTCCTGGTACTCGTGTACTTCCGCGGGGCCAGCGTGGCGGAAGCGGCGCAGACCCTGGGTGTCCCACCCGGTACCGTGAAGTCCCGCGCGTTCTACGCGCTGCGCGCCCTGCGCCGGGTCCTCCCCGGTTACACGGCCGACCTGCGGTGAAACCGGGACCCTTGCCAAGACTCGGCAAAGCGCCTTGCCGCCGGACCCCCCGCGGGCATGGGCTGTCCTCATCCGCGTTCCGAGCGGGGGCCGGGCCCGGGAGGCCGGGCCCGGAGGTCGGGCGGCGCGCACGCACCGGAGGAAGGGCAGGAAGGGATGCAGCACAGAGGTCACGAGAGCAGGGGCGGTACCGACGACGGTGAACTGACCGTCCCGATGGCCTGGTTGTACGCCGAGTACATCGCCGACGAGCTGCTGCGCACCGGCGATCTGATGCCGCCGACGTCCTTCGAGTTCCGGGCCGGCCGGGACGCGCTGGCGCTGACCGTGTTCCTGTCCGACACCGACGGCGAACTCTCCGGCATCCGGGTGATCTCCCAGCTGGAGAACTGGCTGTCGCTGACCGCCTACGACCAGCCGTGGCAGGACTGGGTGGGGGCCCGCATGGCCGAGCTGGCCGAGCGGTCGGCCGGCTCCGGCACCCCCTCCCCCGACCTGGCGCTGGCGGCGGACGCCTGGCGCTGGCTGGAGGAGACCGAGCTGCTCGCGCCGGACCTGGACGCCGTGCCGGGCGGTGGCGCGGTGTCCGGCGAGGACGACGGACCGAAGGTGTGGACGCCGGCCTGGCGGCTCGGACTGCCCCTCGGGCACCTGGCGATCCACCTCTTCTGAACCAACCGGAATTCACACCAATCCGCCTGCCCTCCCGCTCCGAATCCTCTGTCCGCGATTCTGCGCGCGGCTTGAGTGATTCGGCGGTGGGCTGCGTACCGGTGGGAGCAAGGAGTAACCCCACCCGCACCCATAGGCACGAGGATTCGGCATGAGGTCCCTGGAAAGGCATCGCGACGTCGGCGCGTACGCGCTCGGCGTGCTGGACGAGGCGGAGGCCTTCCGCTTCGAGGACCACCTCATGGAGTGCCCCCGGTGCGCGGCACACGTGACCGGGTTCGGGCCCACGACCCGGCAGCTGATGCTGTACCGGCGGGCCACACCGCGCTTCGTGCACCCCATGACGCGGCCCGGCCCGCGGCTGCTGGAGCGGCTGCTGGGCGAGCTGGCGCGGCGGCAGCGGGCGCGGCGCCGCCGGCTGCTGTACGGCCTGGCCGCCTCGGTGGCGCTGGCCGTGGCCGGCCCGGGGATCGTGGCCTTCGCCGGCCACGCGGAGCCGGCCGCGCACGTCATGGCGGCGACCGATCCGGACACCGGGGTGTGGGCGCGGGTCACCTCGGCGGACGCGGACTGGGGCAGCGATCTGCGGCTCGAGATCAAGGACGGCTCCGGGCGGCACAGCTGCCGGCTGGTCGCGGTCGGCCACGACGGCACCGAACAGGTCGTCGCCGGCTGGACCAGCCCCGGCGACGGCAGGCGGCCCACCCACGCGATGGGCGCCGCCGCGCTCCACCCCGGCCAGATCGCCCGGTACGAGGTCCGCACGGACGACGGCAAACGGCTGGTCACGGTCGACGCGCCGTAACGCCACCGCCCCCCGGCCGACGGCCCGAGCGGGTCCGGCGGGGCCGCGGGGCCGGCAAGGGCCGAGCAGGGGCATGCGTGGCGTGGGCGTGGGCCGGCAGGGGCGCACCGGGGCGGCAGGGGGGCAGCACGGTCCGGGGCCGCTTCGATGGCCGGTCCGGGCTCCCCTCGGTGGCCGTTCCGGGGCCGCTTCGGTGGCCGGTCCGGGCTCAGGTCCGCTGTCGGGCGGGGCTCACTTCAGGAGTCTGGACAGGCGGCGGTCCGCGAGGGGTTTGCCGCCCGTCTGGCAGGTGGGGCAGTACTGGAGCGAGGAGTCGCTGAAGGACACCTCGCGGATGGTGTCGCCGCACACCGGGCAGGGTTCGCCCGTGCGGCCGTGCACGCGCAGGCCGCTCCTCTTCTCCGACTTGAGGCGCCCGGCGGCCACACCGCGGGAGCGCTCGACCGCCTCGGTGAGCGTGCCGCGCAGGGCCTCGTACAACCGGTGGGTCTCCTCCGGGGTGAGGGACGCGGCGAGCTTGAACGGGGACATCCGCGCGGCGTGCAGGACCTCGTCGCTGTAGGCGTTGCCGACGCCGGCGATCAGCGACTGATCGCGCAGGGCACCCTTCAGCTGACGCCGTTCGTCCCTCAGCAGCGCCGCGAACCGGTCCTCGTCGAAGTCGTCGGCGAGCGGGTCCGGGCCGAGGCGGGCGATGCCCTCCACCTCCCGCGGGTCGCGGACGACGTACACGGCGAGGCGCTTTTGGGTGCCGGCCTCGGTGAGGTCGAAGCCCTCGCCCGTCTCCAGCGCCACGCGCAGCGCGAGCGGGCCCTTCCCGGGCTTCGGCGGGCCGTCCGGCAGCCGGTCCCGCCAGTGCAGCCAGCCGGCGCGGGCCAGATGGGTGACCAGGTGCAGCCCGGTGTCCGTCCCGATGTCCAGGAACTTGCCGTGCCGGCGCACGGCCGTCACCTCGGCGCCCTCGACGGCGGTGACCGGAGGGTCGTACGTCTTCAGGACGCTGACGGCGACCGGCAGCACCCGCACCACCCGCAGGCCGACCAGGTGCTCGGTGAGGAAGTCCGTCAGCGCTTCTACCTCGGGCAGTTCCGGCATACGTCCAGAGTGCCACCCGGTACCGACAACGCCCTGCGCTGCGCCGGGCCGGCCGCTACGGCAGCCGGAACTCGCACCACACCGCCTTGCCGCCGCCGCGCGCCTCCACGCCCCACACGTCGGCGAGCCGGTCCACCAGGAGCAGACCGCGGCCGGAGACGCCCTGCTCCCCCGCCTCCCGGCGGCGCGGCAGGGCGCTGGAGGAGTCCTCGACCTCGATGCGCACCCTGCGGTCGCTGCCCTCCAGGGCCCGCAGGGTGACGATCGCGGAGCCCTCGGTATGCATCAGCGCGTTGGTGATCAGCTCGTCGGCGACCAGCTCGATCTCGTCAGCGCGGTCACGGGCGCCCCAGGCGCGGACCGCGGCCCGGATCATGTGCCGGGCCTGGGTGAGGGCCTCCGCGTCGCCGGGCGCCACATGCTGCCGGAGCCGGGCGCGGGCGCGCGCGGCCTCGGGAGCGCGGCGGCGCAGCAGGAGCAGGGCCACGTCGTCGTCGCCGCCCTGCTCCTCGGCCAGCCGGATCAGCCGGTCGGCGAGGTCGCGCACCTCGTCCGGGCCGTTCCCGATGAGCGTGGCGAGGCCGCGCAGGCTGTCGTCGAGATCGGTGCCGGGCTGCTCGACGAGTCCGTCGGTGCACAGCAGCAGGGTGTCCCCGGGGTCCAGTTCCAGGGTGGAGACGGGGTACTCCAGCCGCCCGAACTCCGCGGACAGGCCGAGCGGCAGGCCGCCCTCGACGGGGACCCGGCCGCAGGTGCCGTCGTTGCGCCGGACCAGCGGGTCGATGTGCCCGGCGCGGACCATCTGGACGACGCCGGTGGACAGGTCGGCCTGGGCGTACAGGCAGGTGGCGAACCGGTCGGTGTCGAGTTCGTGGAGGAAGACGGAGGCGCGGGCCATCACGGTGGCCGGGGTGTGGCCCTCGGCGGCGTAGGCGCGCAGCACGATCCGCAGCTGGCCCATGACGGCCGCGGCGTGCGTGTCGTGGCCCTGGACGTCGCCGATGACCGCGCCGACCCGGCCTCCCGGCAGCGGGATGACGTCGTACCAGTCGCCGCCGATGTCCCGGCCGAGAGCGGCCGAGCGGTAGCGGACCGCGATGTCGGCGCCGCGGACGCGGGGGATGGTGCGGGGCAGCATGGCCTGCTGGAGGCCCTGGGCGAGGTCTTTCTCCTGTTCGTAGAGCCTGGCCCGCATGAGGCTCTGCGCGATGCTGCTGCCGAGCGCGACGAGGACGGCGCGTTCCTCGGCGGAGAAGCCCCGCCGGTCGTCGTAGAGCAGGCCCATCGCGCCGATCGGCCGGGCCTGGGCGATCAGGGGCAGGTAGGCGGCCGAGGTGATGTGCAGGTCGGTGAGGTGGGGCCAGAGGATCGGGTAGCCCTCGGCGAACTCCTCCGGGGACTCGATGAACCGGGGGCTGAGCGTGCGGACGACCTCGCTCATCGGGTACGGCTCGTCGACGCGGGTGACCCGGGTGCCGGGGACGAAACTGCCCGCGGGTCCCTCGGCGACCAGCCGGATACGGCCGGCCTCCACCAGGCCCATCACCAGGCTGGCCGCGCCGAGGTGGCGGACGCCGTGGGTGTCCTTGAGGACGTCGATGACGTCCTGGACGCTGCGGGCGTGGGCGAGGGCGGCGGAGATGACCTGGACGACCCCGGTCTGCTGCCGGAAGGCCTCGTCCTGGGCGGCCCGGTGGCTGCGGGTCGCACTGTCCGCGAGTTCCTCGGTGGCGTCCCGGACGATGCCGACGACCCGGCGGGGGCGGCCGGTGTCGTCCCGCCGGATGTAGCCCTGGGTGTGCGTCCAGCGCGCGGAGCCGTCGCGGCGGCGGATGCGGAAGTAGGCGCCGTAGTTCTCGCTGCCGTCCTTGATGGCCCGGGAGACCACCGCGTCGAGCCGGGCGGCCTCCGGCGGCGGCACCCGGACGGCCAGGGTCTCCGGGCGGCCGTCGTACTCCTCGGGCAGCAGGTCGAACACCTCGAAGGCCTGGGCGTCCATGTGGAACAGACCGGCGTCCAGGTCCCAGTCGAAGCTGCCCATGCGGTTGAGCGCCAGGATCGGGTCCGGGTGGGCGGGCCACTCCTGCGGGAGTGACAGGGCGCTCGCTCCCCGATCAGCCATGGGGCTACCTTGCCAGCATTTGTCCGATTCTTCGACTGCGGTCCAGGTCCGGGTCCGGCCACCGGGCACCTCGGCCGGCCCGCTGCCGCCGCCACGACCGTCGCCGGGGCGGTGCCTGCCGGGGGCGCGGGAGCTGCGCCGGCCGGGTTCAGGCGCCGCCGTCCGGCGGGCCGGGGGCGGCGGCGGGTCGGCTTCCGGGCGGGCCGGGGCGCCCGCTGAAGGGCGGTGCGGCGGGCGCGGGGCCGGTGCGCGGGAGACCTGCCGGAGCGGGGCCGGTGGGCGCGGGGCCCGTCGGCAGCGGACCGCCGGCGGGCAGGGGGCCGGTGTGCGCGCGGCCGGTGCGGTCGGGATCGGGTCCGGGGTCGACGGTCGCCGGTGGCGGTCGGGACACGACCCGGTCCCGGCCGACGTCCTGGCCGGTCCGCCGTTCGATCCAGACGCGGGCGTCGACGTCGACGATCGTGAGGGTGGTGACGGCCCTGGGTGCCGGGGTCACCGCGATCACCCGGCTCGGCCGGTAGCCGGGCCAGGTGGCACCACGGGCGTCCACCCCGTCGTGGGCCGCCGCGGGTGCTTTCAGCGGGTTGCCGCAGGCGCAGCGCACCCGGGGCATGCCGCGGTCGTCGACCAGGACGGCGGTGCCGGCTTGGAGCACGGCCTGGTATCCGGCCGCCCGCCGGTCGCGGTAGGCGTGACTGGTGACCCGGGTGTCCCGGCGCAGCGCGACCGGGGTCAGTCCGCGCAGGTAGCCGGGGAGGGCCGACACGGGGACGCCCACCGCGTGGGCGAAGGCGTCCGCCCTGACCCGGTCCGCCGCGAGCGAGCCGATGTGCCGCTCGACGTCGCAGCCGGCGGCGTGCGGGGTGCCCCGGTACAGGCCGGGGGTCGCCCCTGACAGGCTGTGCGCCGCGGGCAGCGGGGCCCACGGCTGCCCGCCGCTCGGCACGCCGGACGGGGGCGGCACGGGCGACGGGGGCGGTACGGAGAGGTGGGGGGAGGGCGCGGAGGGGGGCGGCACCGTGGTCCCGGCCCGGTCCGGTGCCGGGCCCGTGGTGGCGGCCGGGGGGTCGGTGCGGGCGGTGGGGCCGGAACCGGTGGCGGGGGCCGTGGGCCCGGACCCGGTCTCGGTGAAGGGCTCGGGACCGCGGTCGGTGGCGGCCTGGAGGAAGACCGCCTCGCCCACCCGGTCCTGCTTGACGCCGGTGCCCGCGCAGCCCGCGGCGAGGAGCGCGGCCGGGAGCAGGCAGGCCGTGACGATGGATCGGGAAGGTATCCGCACCGTGCACTCCGCATCACTCCGGGTAATTCCTCCCTATTGTTGGCATTGCCCGTGTTCGGCTGGCAACTCGGGGAAGGTCATCGTGAGAGCGGCGTCGATGCGCCGCACGGGAGGGCGCGCGACCGTGGACTGGTTCTCCGCACCCGGCTACTGGCTGAGCCGACTGGTCTTCCAGCGGGCTCTGGCCGCCGTGTACCTGGTCGCGTTCCTGTCGGCGGCCCTCCAGTTCCGGGCTCTGCTGGGCGAGCGCGGCATGCTGCCGATCCCCCGCTTCACGGCGCGGGTCCGGTTCCGGCGCGCCCCGAGCCTGTTCCAGCTGCACTACTCCGACCGGTTTTTCGCGGCCTGCGCGTGGGCGGGTTGCGCGGTGTCGGTGGCCCTGCTCGCCGGGGCGGACTCCGCGCTGCCGCTGTGGGCGGGGATCCTGCTGTGGCTGGTGCCCTGGGCGCTGTATCTGTCGATCGTCAACGTGGGCCAGACGTGGTACGCGTTCGGCTGGGAGTCGCTGCTGCTGGAGACGGGGTTCCTGGCCGCGTTCCTCGGCAACGGCGAGGTGGCGCCGCCCGTCGTCGTGCTGTTCCTGCTGCGCTGGATCCTGTTCCGGGTGGAGTTCGGCGCCGGGCTGATCAAGCTGCGCGGCGACCCGTGCTGGCGGGATCTGACCTGCCTGTACTACCACCACGAGACGCAGCCGATGCCGGGCCCGCTGAGCTGGTTCTTCCACCGTCTGCCAAGGCCCCTGCACCGGGCGGAGGCGGCGGCCAACCACGTCACCCAACTGGTCGTACCGGTCCTGCTCTTCACCCCGCAGCCCGTCGCCTCGGCCGCGGCGGCCCTGATGATCGTCACCCAGCTGTGGCTGGTGCTCTCCGGCAACTTCTCCTGGCTGAACTGGATCACCATCGTGCTGGCCCTGTCCGCGTTGTGGCTGCCGGGGTCCGTGCCGTCCGTGCGGCCGGCACCGCTGTGGTTCGAGGTGCTGGTGCTCGCGGTCACCGCGCTGCTGCTGTTCCTGAGCTACCGACCGGTGGTGAACATGGTCTCCCGCCGCCAGATCATGAACCGCTCGTTCGATCCGCTGCACCTGGTGAACACGTACGGGGCGTTCGGCAGTGTCAGCCGGGTCCGCTACGAGGTGGTGGTGGAGGGCACGCTGGACGGCAGCCCGCGCGAGGACTCGGACTGGCGGGAGTACGCGTTCCGGGGCAAGCCCGGCGATCCCCGGCGCTGGCCGCGCCAGTTCGCCCCCTACCATCTGCGCCTGGACTGGCTCATGTGGTTCGCGGCGCTGTCGCCCGGCTACGCCGGGGAGTGGTTCGGCGGCCTGGTGGAACGCCTGCTGGAGAACGACCGTGACACGCTCAGGCTGCTCCGGCGCTCCCCGTTCCCGCCGGACACTCCGCCCCGCTACGTCCGGGCCCGGCTGTTCCGGTACCGCTACACGACCCTGCGGGAGTGGCGGGAGACGGGGGCGTGCTGGGAGCGGACGTATGTGCGGGAGTATCTGCCGCCCACGCGGCTGGCCGGGGCGGTTCACCGGTCCGGGTGAGGTCGGTACGGCCGACGACCCCGGCGATCAGCTCGTGCCGGCCGGCGAGAGGATACCAGGGGGACGGCGCCCTCGCCCGCACCCGCCGCGAGCACGCCGCCATCCACCGCGCCCTCGCCGCCCGCGACCCGGAGGCGGCACGGGCGGCGGCCACGGTCCACGTCGCCGGGGTGGAGCAGTGGCTGCGCTCGCAGCTCGACGGCTGACCCCGCCCGGGGCCGCGCCGCGCACCGGCCGGAGCCCGGCTCACGCGCGTCCGTCTGCGGTCAGCTCCTGCGCAGCCGCAGTGTCATCAGCTCGAACGGCCGCAACCGTACGGTGATCCGCCCGCCCTCGCACACCGGCGGACGTCCGTCGCCGCCCGGCCGTTCCAGCAGGTCCGTCACCGTGACGTCCGCGACCGCGAAGCCCGCGGTGAGGGTGGCGCGGGCCCGGCCGCCGTGGGCCTCGTGGAAGCGGACGACGACGTCCCCGCTGCCGTCGTCGGCGAGTTTCACGGCCGTGAGGACCACCGCGTCGTCGTCCACCGTGACCAGCGGGGCGACCTCACGGGCACCGGTCGTGCACCGTTCCGGCAGGTTGATCCGCCAGCCCTCGCGGACCGCGTCGGCGATCGAGGCACCGGGGACCAGGGCGTGCCGGAAGCGGTGGACGCCCTGGTCGGTCTCCGGGTCGGGGAAGCGGGGGGCGCGCAGCAGCGACACCCGGACCGTCGTCGTCGTACCGCGGTCACCGTCGGCGCGGACCGTACGGGTCACGTCATGGCCGTACGTGGAGTCATTGACGACCGCCACGCCCCAGCCGGGCTCCCCCAGGTGGACGAAGCGGTGGTTGCAGGCCTCGAACCGGGCCGCCTCCCAGGAGGTGTTGGTGTGCGTGGGGCGGTGGACATGCCCGAACTGGGTCTCGGAGGCGTACCGTTCGGCGTGCACGTCGAGGGGGAAGGCCAGCTTGAGGAACTTCTCCGTCTCGTGCCAGTCGACCTCGGTGTCGATGAGCAGCCGCCGCTCCCCCGGCGGCAGGGACAGCACCTGGGTGACGCGGGACGCGCCGAAAGCACGCACGATCCGCACCGACGTGCCGTCCTCGCCGGCCGTGACCGACTCGGCGTCGGTGAGGTCGGTGACGGTGTTGCGGTAGAAGGCGTCGACGTCCCAGGCGTCCCACATGTTCGGGAAGTCCGGGTGGAGCTGGAGGAGGTTCGCGGCGGCTCCGGGGGCGATCGACTCGCGGTCGGCCGCGGGGTCGTGGGCGGAGACGACCAGTCCCCGGGCGTCGACACCGATCCGCAGCAGGCCGTTGTCCAGGGTGAACCCGCCGCCCGCGCGGGCCGCCACCGTCGTCGTTCCGCCGCTGCGGGCCGGGGTGGCGGCGCCGCCCGCCGGGACGCCGTGGCGGGTGTGCGGGGCCGCGTTGAACAGCAGCGGGAGGATGCCGTCACCGGCCAGCGCACGCTGGGCGGACTCGATGACCGCGGCCAGTTCGGCGGCCAGACGCTCGTACGTCGCCCGGGCCTCGCGGTGCACCCAGGCGATGGACGAGCCGGGCAGGATGTCGTGGAACTGGTGCAGCAGGACGGTTTTCCAGATTCGGTCCAACTCCTCGTACGGGTAAGGGAATCCGACGCGTACCGCCGCGGTCGCCGCCCACAGTTCGGCCTCGCGCAGCAGGTGTTCGCTGCGCCGGTTGCCCTGCTTGGTGCGGGCCTGGCTGGTGAGGGTGGCGCGGTGCAGTTCGAGGTACAGCTCGCCCACCCAGACGGGTGGCTGGGGGTACTCGGCCTCGGCCTGCTCGAAGAACGCGCGCGGGGTCTCCCACGTGACGGTCGCGGAGCCTTCGAGATCGCGGAGCCGGGCCGCCCTGGCGACCATCTCGCGGGTCGTGCCACCGCCTCCGTCGCCCCAGCCGGTGGGCGCGAGGGAGTGCCGGGCCCTGCCCTTCTCCTTGAAGTTGCGGGCCGCGTGGGCGATCTCGCCGCCCGTCATCGAGCAGGTGTAGGTGTCGACGGGCGGGAAGTGGGTGAAGATCCTGGTGCCGTCGATGCCCTCCCACCAGAACGTGTGATGGGGGAAGCTGTTCGTCTGCGACCACGAGATCTTCTGCGTCAGCAGCCACCGGGAGCCGGCCGCCCTGATGATCTGCGGCAGTCCCGCGGCGAAGCCGAACGTGTCCGGCAGCCAGGCCTCCTGGTTCTCGATGCCGAACTCGTCGAGGAAGAACCGCTTGCCGTGCACGAACTGCCGGGCCATCGCCTCCGAGCCGGGCATGTTGGTGTCCGACTCCACCCACATCCCGCCGGCCGGCACGAACCTCCCCTGAGCCACCGCCTTCTTCACCAGCGCCCACACCTCGGGCCGGTGCTCCTTCACCCAGGCCCACTGCTGGGCCTGCGACATGGCGAACACGAACTCCGGCTCGTCCTCGACGAGCGCGGTCATGTTCGCCGCCGTACGGGCCACCTTGCGGACGGTCTCCCGCAGCGGCCACAGCCACGCCGAGTCGATGTGCGCATGCCCGACGGCGCTGATCCGGTGCGCGGACGGCACGGCGGGCGCGGACAGCACCCCGGTCAGCCGCGCCCGCGCCCGGCCGGCGGTGCCGTTCACGTCCTGGAGGTCGACGGCGTCCAGGGCGCGTTCGACCGCGCGCAGGATCTCCCAGCGACGCGCCGAGTCCACGGGCAGCTCGGCCATCAGCTCGCCGAGCACCTCCAGGTCCTGCACCAGCTGCCACACGTTCTCGTCGAAGACGGCGAGATCCATGCGGGTGAGCGTGTACTGCGGCTCCTGCCCGGCGGTGTCCCTGTCGCCGAGCGGGGTGGGCCGGAAGGCGTGGTGGCCCAGGATGACCGGGTTGGAGGCGGCCTCGATGTGCAGGCGCACCCGCTCGCCGCCCGCGACGGGGGCGCCGACGCGCACCCACTGGTTGCGCGGGTTGAGGCCCTTCACGGGGGTGCCGTCGGGCCGGTGGACGAGGCCCTCGCACTGGAACCCGGGCAGGTTCTCGTCGAAGCCCAGGTCCAGCAGCGCCTCGACGGTCCTCCCGGCCCACGCCGCGGGCACGGTCCCGGTCACCCGGAACCAGCTGGTGCCCCACGGCGCGCCCCACCGGGCGCCCACCGCGATCGGTTCGGGCTCGGCGGCGAGGCCTTCCGCGACCGGCACGGGCTCGCCGGGCGCGTGCCACACCGCGACCTGGAGCGGCACGGACTCGGGGTACACGGCGGGGCGGATGCGTTCCGCGAGGACGCGCCCGAGGCGGGCCTCCACCAGAGTGCGGTCGTCATGCATGCGGGATCCTCCGTTGCTGCGTCGGGGGCCGGGGCTGCGCGGGTGACCGGGGGTGCGTGACGGCCGCGGGGGCCGACGAGATGTACAGCTCCCCTACGGCGCGCACTTCGAACCGTGCCGCCCGCTCGTCCCGCGCGCCGGACGGTCGTCCCGGCCTCTCGACGTGCGGCACCCCGAACGGGCAGAGTTCTCCCTGCCCGTCGTCCGTACCGATCAGTAACGAGGAGCGCCCGTGAGCAGCTGGGCAGGCCGGACCGCTGTCGAGATCGCCGCCGCCGTCCGCGAGAAGCGGGTCACGCCCCGCGAGGTGGTGGCCGATCACCTCGCCCGGATCGACCGGCTCGACCGGCGGGTCGGCGCCTTCCGGAAAGTCCGGGCGGAGGCGGCGCTCGCCGAGGCCGACGAGGTGGCCTCCCGCGGCGACTTGGGCGAACTGCCGCTGGCGGGCGTGCCGTTGGCGGTCAAGGACAACCTGTCGGTGCGGGGCGAGTCGCACCGCGACGGCTCCCCCGCCACCCCGGACACCCCGGCCGCCGAGGACCACGTCACGGTGGCCCGGCTGCGGGCGGCCGGCGCGGTGGTGGTGGGCCTGACGAACGTGCCGGAGCTGTGCGTGTTCGGCAGCACGGAGGGCCCGTTCGGCACCGCCCGCAATCCGTGGGACCTCTCGCGTACGGCGGGCGGGTCCTCCGGCGGCAGCGCGGCGGCGGTCGCCGCGGGTCTGGTGCCACTGGCGCTCGGCAACGACGGGATGGGCTCGCTGCGCATCCCGGCCGCGAACTGCGGGCTGGTCACGCTGAAGCCGGGGCACGGCGTGGTCCCGGCGGGGATCGGCAACGGCGACTGGTTCGGCATGTCGGAGAACGGCCCGCTGGCCACGACGGTCGGGGATCTGCGGCTGATGCTGGCGGTCCTCGCGGACGCGGGGTTCGAGGGCCGGGCGGAGCGGACGCCGCGGAGGATCGCCGCCGCCGTGCGCAGCCCGCTCGCCGGAGTGAGCGTCAGCCGGCCGTACCGGACCGTGGTCCGGGAGGCCGCCGGCGTGCTGGCGCGGGCCGGGCACCAGGTGCGGCGGGCCGAGCCGCCGTACCCGCTGTCGCTGGGGGTGACGGCGCTCCAGCACTGGACGGCCGGGACGGCGGTGGACGCCGAGGGCCTGGACCGGGCGCGGCTGGCCCGCCGGACCCGGGTGCACGCGAGCGTGGGCCGCCGCTTCGTCGGCCCGGTCCGCACCGGCGACGCCCGCGAGCGGCTGCGCGCCCGGCTGACCCCCTTCTTCACCGCGTACGACGTCCTGCTCACCCCGGCGCTGGCCCGCCGTTCCCCGCAGGCCGGACCGTGGCACGAGCGCGGTTGGCTGCGTAACGTCCTCGCCAACACGGCGTATTCGCCGTTCACGCCGCCGTGGAACCTGACGGGCTGGCCCGCGATGTCCGTCCCGTTCGGCACCCTGCCCTCCGGTGCGCCGTGCGCCGTCCAGCTCGTGGGCCGCCCGGGGACGGAGGCCGTCCTGCTGGAGCTGGCGCAGGAACTGGAGGAGCTGAGCCCGTGGCGGCGGACGGCACCCGTGCCGGACCGGCCGTAGCGTTCAGTCCAGGGCCCGGTACATGATGTGCAGGCCGACGCGGCCGTGCCGGGGGTGTTCGTAGGCCCCCGGGACGGTGCCGAGGATGGTGAAGCCGAGGGAGGTCCAGAGCCCGACGGCCGGGTTCGTCTCGACCACGGCGTTGAAGACCATCGCACGGTAGCCGTGGGTGCGGGCCTCGGCCAGGACGTGCTCGGCGAGTGCGCGGCCGACGCCCCGGCCGGTGTGGTCCGGGTCGACCATGAAACCGGCGTTGGCCACGCGGGCGGCGGGGCCGCCGTAGTTGGGGGTGAGGTAGGCGGAGCCGACCACGGTTCCGGCCGGGTCCTCGGCGACGTAGACCCGCTTGGCCGGGTCCATCCACAGGGCGCGGGCGGCTTCCTCGGTGGTGTCGGGGTCCCAGGTGTAGGTCTCGGCGCCGGCGACGATCCGGTGCCAGAAAGGCCAGATCCGCGGCCAGTCCGCGGCCGCGGCTTCTCTGATCGGCATGGGCGTGAGTCTGCCACGCCCATGCGTGCGGCGATCGCGACGGGTCCGGCCCGGGGGTCAGTCCACGCTCGGCAGGATGTGGGGCTCGGCGAGGTCGTCCTCGTAACCCGCGAGGCGGATGGGGGCGGACCGGGCCCACACGTCCAGGCTGCCGAGTTCTCCGGGCCGGCGGCCCGCGCGCTCCGAGCGTTCCTTGGGGCGCTGTTCGCGATTCGTCTTCTCCGGTGTCACCGCGCACTCCTTATGTGTCGGTCACCCTCGGGGCGTACCGGACGGTCTGCGCTCCGGCGTTCGACGCCCGTTCGGGTCTGGATGGAAGGCCAGTTCGGACGCGGTGGCGCCGGTACCTCAAGACGGAGCAGGCCGTTGTCGACCGGCTCACCCCAGGACGGACGATGGGTGTGGGTGGGACCCCGTGCTGCTGTCCGTCCACCTCAGATTAACCAAATGAGCAGTCATCCGCTCGATAGGGAGTGAAAACATGGTGTAACCAATACGCTTCGCCTGGCTACCAATACCCCTCAATATGAGGCCTTTTGACGCAAAGCGCATCACTCGTGCGCCCCGGTCAATCACCCACTCGGCTTACATCGGCGCACCCGTCGCCGGGTCGGCCCGTGTCCGCCCGTGCGGACCCGGCGCAGTTCAGGCGCCGTTGGCCGGACGGCAAGCTCGTCATGCTCTGCTGGCGCGGCAACGGCTGACTCGCGAGAGGACTGACGCATGGAGCTGCGCAGCGTCGAGGAGCTGATGGACCTGCTGTACGCCGGCCCGCACCGGCACGCGCTGCGGACCGCGGCGCTGCTGCGCCGCGGCCGTCCCGCCGACAAGGAGCTTCAGGTGGCGGCCCTGGTGCACGGCATCGGGCCGTTGCTGGGCCCGGGCGACGAGGCGGCGCGCGCCCGCAGGGCGGCCGGAGCGGTGCGCTCCCTGCTCGGGGAACGGGTGTACCGGCTGGTGCGCGGGGAGGCGTTCCCCGCCGATGAGGACGTACCGCGGCTGCGTCAGGCGGCCGAGGAGGCCCGGACGGCGGGCTTCGACGCGGGCGTACTGGAGGACTGGCGCACGGTGCTGGAACTGGTGGCGGCCCGGCACGCGCGGCTCGGCGCGGTGGACTGACGGCCGTCCGCGCGACGGCCCTACGGGTGACAGCCGTACGGGCGACAGCCGTCGGGGTGACGGATGACGGTCCTCAGGGTGACGGCCGACGCCAAGACGGCCGTCGGGGTGACGGCCGTCCGGGTGGCGTCCTCCGGTGCCGGGCACGGCACCTGCGCCGGTCACCACTTGCCGGGTGCGTAGTCCTTCATGAAGACGCCGTACAGGTCCTCGCCCGCCTCGCCGCGCACGATCGGGTCGTAGACGCGGGCAGCGCCGTCGACCAGGTCCAGAGGGGCGTGGAAGCCGGCCTCGGCGAGGCGCACCTTGTCCGGGTGAGGGCGCTCGTCGGTGATCCAGCCGGTGTCCACGGCCGTCATCAGGATGCCGTCCTTCTCGAACATCTCCTGGGCGCTGGTGCGCGTGAGCATGTTCAGGGCGGCCTTGGCCATGTTGGTGTGCGGGTGGCCGGCGCCCTTGTAACCGCGGTCGAAGACACCTTCCATGGCGGAGACGTTCACGATGTAGGTGCGGGGGGACTTGGCCGCGGCCATCGCCGGACGCAGCCGACTGATGAGGATGAACGGGGCCGTGGAGTTGCAGAGCTGGACCTCGAGCAGCTCGACCGGGGTCACCTCCTCCACCGTCTGGACCCAGCTGTTGGTGTCGTGCAGGTCGGGCACCAGACCGCCGGCGTCGATCGCCGTACCGGCCGCGATGCGCTCCAGCGACGCCGAGCCGGAGACCAGCGCGAGACCGGTGACGTCCTGGGCGGTCAGCGCGCCGCCGCCGGCGACCGGCAGCTGGGCGACCGCACCGGAGCCGAAGGTGCCGATCACCTCGGCGGCCGGGAGTTCACCGGCGGGCAGCGGGGCGGACTCGGCGCCGAGCAGTTCGCTGTACGCCTGCGGGGAGCGCCGTACCGTCTGGGCCGCGTTGTTGATCAGGATGTCGAGCGGACCCTCGGCGGTGACGGAGTCGGCGAGGGCGACGACCTGGGCGGGGTCGCGCAGGTCGATGCCGACGATCTTCAGCCGGTGGATCCACTCGTCGCTGTCGGGCTGGGCCTTGAACCGGCGGATGGCGTCGTTCGGGAAGCGCGTCGTGATCGTGGTGTGGGCGCCGTCGCGCAGCAGGCGCAGCGCGATGTACATGCCGATCTTGGCCCGGCCGCCGGTGAGCAGGGCGCGCTTGCCCGTGAGGTCGGCGCGGGCGTCGCGCCGGGCGCGGTTCTCGTCGGCGCACCGCTGGCAGAGCTGGTGGTAGAAGTAGTCGACCTCGACGTAGCGCTGCTTGCAGATGTAGCAGGAGCGCGGTCGCTGGAGTATGCCCGCGATCCGGCCCTCGTCGACCTTGGAGGAGGGCAGGACGCCCTCGGTCTCGTCGTCGATGCGCTCGGCGGAGCCGGTGGCGGTGGCCTCGGTGACGGCGCGGTCGTGCGCGGTCTTGGCGGCCCGGCGCTCCTGGCGGCGGCGCTGCTTGACCGTGCGGTAGATGTGCGAGGTGGCCCGGCGCACCCTGATCGCGTCGGGGTGGTCGACGTCGAGCCGGTCCAGCTCCTCGAGCACCCCCAGGCAGACGGCCAGCCGCTCGGGGTCGATACCGGGCCCGTGGACCACCTCGTCCATAAAGGCGTCCGTGGGGACGTCCATGGGGACCTCCATGGACGCAGACCCGTCCTCTGTCACCGTCATCGCGCTGCCGTTTCCCTGATCACCCGCGCAGCGCTCCGACTCGCGCCCGCTTTCGAACGGGGAATTTTACGGAGCGCACGGCCCCAGCACCAAATGAGCCGTTCCCGGCTGCGGGCCGCGGGCCCGGCCTCAGTGCCCGCAGACCCTCAGCAGCGTCTCCAGCTCGGCCGACACCGCGTGGGCGAACCGGTCCAGATCCGGCACGGCCTCGGCGTCGGCGACCAGCCCGTAGTGCACGTGCCCGCGGTACGTGGAGATCGCCACCGCCAGCGCCTGTCCGGGCGGGAGCGGAGCCAGCGGGTACACCTCGGTCAGCTCGTGACCGCCGAGGCGCAGCCCGAGCCCCGGCAGCGGCACGCTGGTGACGAGGATGTCGAACCACAGCCGGGCCGCCTGGCCGACCAGCGGCCCGCCGAGCCGGTGCCCGAGCGCGGGAACGTGGTCGGCGAGCAGGGCGACCGCGCCGGCGCCCCGGTTGGGCCCCGCGTCCTTGTTGCGGACCATCGCGGTGCGCACGGTGTCGAGACGGCCGAGCGGATCGGGGTCGTGGACCGGAAGCGGTATCAAGTACCCGGAGAGCCGGTTGCCCTGCGGATGCGCGGCGCGCGGGCGGCGCCGGGAGACGGGGATCAGCGCGCGGGGCGCCACACCCTCGCTGGCGTCGCCGCGCTCCTCCAGCCAGCGGCGCAGGGCGCCGGCGACGACGGCGACGAGGACGTCGTTCACGGTGCCGCCGGCGCTCTTGCGCACCCGGTGCACGTCGTCGATGTCGAGGACGACCCCGGCGGTGCGGCGGGTGCCGCTGGGCGCGGATGCCAGCGCGGAGGTCGGCCGCATGCCGAAGGTCGACCGGGCCAGCGAGGCCCCGATCTCCAGGGCCCGGCCCGCGTCGGACAGGGCGCCCTTGACCAGCTCGGGGACGAGTCCGGGCAGCCGGCGCACGTCGGACAGCAGGCCGCGCGGCGGCTCGGCGGCGCGGGGCGCGCGCTCGGGCAGCTCCACGGGGTCGAGGATGCCGGCGGCGAGCTTCAGTGCGCGCAGTCCGTCGGCGAGGGCGTGGTGGAACTTGAACAGCACCGCGAAGGACACGCCGTCCTCGCCGGGCAGCACGTGCGCCTCCCAGGGCGGCCGGCCGCGTTCCAGCGGGCGCTCCATCAGCCGGCCGGCGGCGGCGTGGAAGTCGGCGGTCGGGGCGTGCAGCCGTACGTGGTCGAGCGGGTCGAAGTCGGGGGCGCTCTCCCGGGTGGCGCCGCCGAAGGCGAGCGGCTGCCAGACGTCGCGGATGCGCATGCGCAGGCCGGGCACGGCGGCGGCGCGGGCGGCGAGCAGGTCGGCGGCGTGGGCGCCGGCGGTGGGCGAGTGCGCGGCGAAGAGGCCGAGCGCGCCGAGGTGCATGGGGTGCCGGTCGGACTCCATGTTCCAGAAAGCCAGGTCGAGAGGGGCGAGCAGGTCGGACGTCACGGGCTTTCCTCACGCGTCGACGACGGGTGACCAGAAGTCAAACCCCGGCAGACGATTACGGTCAAGCATGGTCACATTACTTCACGTGACCGCCGAGGGGCGGCCCGCCCCTCCGGAAGGGACGGGCCGCAGGACAGCCGGGGTCACCTCAGGGCGGGCGGCGCCGCACCGGTTGACGTACCCCACCCTGACGGGCGCGGGCCGACCGTGAACGCCAGGGAGCGCAGCGAGCGCAGCGCCCCGGTCGTCAGGTAGGTCCGGCGGTGAGGCGCGCCGTCGGTGCGGACGGCCTGGACGTAGCGGTCGGTGGGCGACGTGCCGGGCGCGCGCACGGTCAGCCGGCCGCCCGGCCAGTAGGAGCGGTCCAGGGTCAGGTCGACGCGGTCGAAGACCGGCGTGGTCAGGCCCCAGGTGTCGTAGCCGGGCTGGACCGGGAAGAGCCCGATGGACGACAGGACGTTCCAGGCGGACATCGTGCCGAGGTCGTCGTTGCCGGTGATGCCGGTGGGGCTGTCGGTGAACAGGGTCAGCGCCGCGTGCACCACGTCCGTGGTCTTCCAGGGTTGCCCGGTGGACAGGTAGGTGTACGGAGCGATCAGGTCCGGTTCGTTCTGCGGGTTGTAGGTGGCCGCGTTGTAGTAGGCGTACGGGTCACCGTGCACCCAGACCTCGCGGGCGGTCCGCTCCGGGTCGGCGAGCAGCCGGTCGTAGGCGAAGAAGGCGTCCAGGCGGTCGTTGGCCGCGCGGGTGCCGCCGATCAGGCCGGTCATGCCGGGCAGGTCCTGCGGGACGAGCCACTGGTACTGCCAGGCGGTGCCCTCGTGGAAGCCGGTGCCGCGGGCGGGGTCGGCCGGTCCGGTGAAGGCGCCGGAGGCGTCGCGGGCACGGAAGAAGCCGGTGGCCGGGTCGAAGATGGCGCGGTAGTTCCGCGAGCGGGCCGCGTAGCGGGCGGCGTCGTCCTCGTGGCCGAGACCGCGGGCCATCTGGGCCAGCATGGCGTCGGCGAGGGCGTACTCCAGGGTGACGGAGGCGCCCTGGTGGTAGTCGGAGTCACCCATCTTGGCGTACGGGCGGCCCTTGACGTAGGGCGCGAAACCATGGGCGAGGTACTCGGCATTGGCCTCCCGGCCGACGCCCGGGTACGCGGCGGGCGGCACTCCGTCGGCGTTCTTCCTCAGGGCACGGTAGGCGCGCTCCTCGAACCCCTTCAGCAGCCCCATGTGGTAGGCGGTGGTCAGGAACGGGGTGACCGGGTCGCCGGTCATGATGTTCGTCTCGACCGGGCCGTACCCCCACTTGGGCAGCCAGCCGCCGTCCTCGTCGATCGCGACCACCGACCGGGCCATGTCGCGGGCCTCGCGCGGGGCGAGCAGGGCGAGGAGCTGCGCCTGGGTGCGGTAGGTGTCCCACAGCGACCAGTTCTGGTAGTACGTGAAGCCCCGGGCGCGGTGCGTGCGGCGATCCCAGCCGAAGTAGCGGCCGTCGGCGTCGCTGCCGGCGTTCGGCGCGAGGTAGGACCGGTACAGCGAGGAGTAGAACGTCCGGCGGAGCGTGGGCGTGCCGCCCCGCGCGCGGACGGCCGCGAGCCGGTCCTCCCACTCCTCGCGGGCGCGGTGGCGTACGGCGTCGAAGGGCCGGCCGCCCTCGGCCCGCAGGTTCCCGGCGGCGCCCCGCGCGTCGACGTACGACAGGGCGGTGGTCGCCTCGACGGTACGGTCCCCGGTGGTGTCGAAGCGGACGTAGGCACCGCCGTGCCCGGTGCGGGCGCCCGGAGTGACGTCCTGGCCGTCCCAGGTGCCGTAGGCGGTGAAGGGCCGGCTGAACCGGGTGACCGTGTAGACGGTGTACGGGCCGGTGTCCCGGCAGAAGCCGTGGCCGGTGACCTCCGTGCGCACGGTGTGGTCGTCGAGGATCTCCACCGCGCTGCCGACGGGCTTGTGCAGCGACTGGGCGGCGTTCAGCAGGACATTGGCCTTGCGGGTGGCCGGGAAGGTGTAGCGCTGCACCCCGGTGCGGGCGGTCGCGGTCAGTTCGGCGCGGATGCCGGAGGCGAGACCCACCCGGTAGTAGCCGGGGCTCGCCTCCTCGTCGTCGTGGGAGAACGTCGCCGCGTACCGGGCGTAGTCCGTCTCGGTGACGTCACCGGTGGTGGGCAGCACGGGCAGGTCGCCGCCGATGCGGCAGCCGACGCCCGAGAGGTGGACCAGGGAGAAGCCGCGGACACGGTGGTGCGCGTAGTCGTAGCCGGTGCTGTGCCCGGTGTCCGGCGAGAGCTGCACCATGCCGAAGGGCACGGCCGCGCCGGGAAAGGTGTTCCCCTCGTTCTGGGTCCCGATGAAGGGATTCACCAGGTCGGTGAGGTGGCCGTCGGTCCGCTCGGCGGCCCGTGCGGCGGGGGTGGCGACCAGCGCGGACGCCGCCATCACCCCGGCCAGGCACAGCCGCGTGCGCCGGGTCCCTCTCATGTCGGATGACCTCCGAAGGTTCGACATCGTTGCCTGCATCGTGAAGGGCGAACGGCGTGAACCCGGGCATTGCCGTCAGGACGAGGCGGAACGCGTCGCGGGGGCCGCGGCCTGACGGGGTGTCGGTCAGGGGACCCGCTGCCCCTTGCCGAGCGCGATGACGCCCGCCTTGGAGACGGTGTACAACTCGGCGTCCCGCTCCGGGTTGACACCGATCGTCGCGCCCGGCGGGACCTCCACGTTCTTGTCGAGGACCGCGCCGCGGACCACCGCCCCCCGGCCGACGTGCACGTTGTCGTGCAGCACCGAGCCCTGGACGACCGCGCCCGGATCGACGCGTACACCGGGTGAGAGCACCGAACGGCTGACCTGGCCGCGGATCAGGCAGCCCGCGCTGATGATGGACTCGCTCGCGATGCCGCCCGCGTTGAACCGGGCCGGGGAGAGCTGGTACGAGTGGGTGTAGATGGGCCACTGGCGGTTGTACAGGTTGAACGCGGGGCGCTCGGCGATCAGGTCCATGTGCGCCTCGTAGTAGGCGTCCAAGGTGCCCACGTCCCGCCAGTAGCCCTGGTCGCGGGTGGTCTCGCCGGGCACGTGGTTGTCGCTGAAGTCGTACAGCTGGGCCTCGCCGCGCGCGGTGAGCTGGGGCAGGATCGAGCCGCCCATGTCGTGCACGGACTGCGTGTCCTCGGCGTCCCGGTGCAGCGCCTCGATCAGCGCCTTGGTGGTGAAGATGTAGTTGCCCATCGAGGCGAACACGCATCCGGGGTCGTCCGGCAGGCCCGGCGGATCGGCGGGCTTCTCCAGGAAGCGTTCCACCGTGACCCCGTCCGAGCCCGGCGTGATCACCCCGAACGACGGCGACTCCGCGCGCGGCACCCGGATGCCGGCCACCGTCACTCCCGCGCCGCCCTCGATGTGCTGCGCGAGCATCTGCCGCGGGTCCATGCGGTAGACGTGGTCGGCGCCGAACACGGCCACGTACTCGGGCTGTTCGTCGTGGACCAGGTTCAGGGACTGGAGGAGCGCGTCGGCGCTGCCCAGGTACCAGCGCGGGCCGAGCCGCTGCTGGGCCGGGACCGGGGTGACGTAGTTGCCGAGCAGGCTCGACATCCGCCAGGTGGTGGTGATGTGCCGGTCCAGCGAGTGCGACTTGTACTGGGTCAGCACACAGATGCGCAGCACGTCGGCGTTGACCAGGTTGGACAGGACGAAGTCGACCAGGCGGTACGTGCCGCCGAAGGTGACCGCCGGTTTGGCGCGGTCCGCGGTGAGCGGCATCAGGCGCTTGCCCTCGCCGCCCGCCAGCACGATCCCGAGCACGGAAGGCCCTCCACGACGCATGCCCGCTCCCCTCAGCCCTGGTTGAACCATGGTTGCCCCGAGAGGGCCGGACTAAGCCTCCTTGAGGATCTCCTCGTACAGTCCGGCCGTGCGGCGGGCCACCGCGTCCCAGCCGAACTCGCCCACCGCGCGCGCCCGTCCGGCCTCCCCCATCCGCCGGGCCGCCGCCGGATCTGCGAGCACGGCGTCCAGCGCGCGGGCGAGCCCGGACTCGAAACCGTCGTCCACGTCGACGAGGAGGCCGGTGCGGCCGTCGTCCACGACCTCGGGGATGCCGCCCACCCGGGACGCGACGACCGGCGTGCCGCAGGCCATCGCCTCCAGATTGACGATGCCGAGCGGCTCGTACACCGAGGGGCAGGCGAACACCGACGCCCGCGTGAGGAGTTGGATCACCTCCGGACGCGGCAGCATCTGCGGGATCCAGAACACGCCCGACCGGACCCGGCTCAGTTCCTCGAACAGCTCGCGGAACTCCCGGTCGATCTCCGGGGTGTCGGGCGCGCCGGCGCACAGCACCACCTGGACGCCGGGGTCGATGTCCCGTACGGCGCGCAGCAGATGGGGCACGCCCTTCTGGCGGGTGATCCGGCCGACGAACAGGACGTAGGGACGCGCGGGGTCGATGCCGTGCCGGGTGAGGGCGTCGGTGCCGTGGTCGGGGCGGTAGAGCCGGGTGTCGATGCCGTTGTGCACGACGTGGACCCGGGCCGGGTCCAGTGCCGGGTAACAGGACAGGACGTCCTCCCGCATGGCGCCCGAGACGGCGATCACCGCGTCGGCGGCCTCGATCGCGGTGCGTTCGGCCCAGCCCGACAGGGCGTACCCACCGCCGAGTTGCTCCGCCTTCCAGGGGCGCAGCGGCTCCAGCGAGTGGGCGGTGACGACGTGCGGGACGCCGTACAGCAGCTTGGCGACATGGCCGGCCAGATTGGCGTACCAGGTGTGCGAGTGGACGAGTTCGCGGCCTTCGAGGGCGGCGGCGACGGCGAGGTCCACGGAGAAGGTGCGCAGCGCGTCGTTCGCTCCGTCGAGGGCGGACCAGGGACGGTGGCGTACGACACCGTCGCCGCGTCCCTCGCCCCAGCAGTGCACCTCCAGGTCCACCAGCGAGGCCAGCTCGCGGGCGAGGAACTCGACATGGACACCGGCGCCGCCGTACACGTCCGGGGGGTACTCCCGGCTCAGCAGTCCCACTCGCACCCGACAACCCCCTGGTCTCGGTGGCACGTTCTCCCCCATGGTCACCCAGATGCGGCGCGCGGGGAAGAGCGCGGCAGGCGGGTGAGGCAGCAGTCACCGCACAGTCCGCCGCCGGGGACGCGGTAGTACAGGCAGCAGCTGTGGCGGCGGAAGGCCGTACCGGCGCGGGCACCGGTGGCGCGCAGCAGGGGGTGGGTGAACAGTTCGCCGGTGAGCGCGCGGGCCCGTTCCACTGCGTCGGTACGGCCGTGGGCGCGGGCCCAGCGGGCCAGTTCGCGGGCCGTCGCGGCGAGCGCCGAACCGGCGTTGCCCCGCAGCAGGCCGGCGGCGACGCCGTAGCGGGCCCGCAGGGCGGCGCCCAGGGGTTCCAGGTGGGCGTCGAGGACGGCGGCGGCGACGGCGTCCGCGTCGCCGGGCAGCGTGCGCACCCCGGTGAGCCACAGGTCGTCAGGGGCGGAGGCGAGGGGGTCCCAGCGCAGCAGCCCCGGGTCCAGGGAGGGCAGCCGGCCGTACAGCACGGCGCAGCCCAGCGCGGCCGACCACAGCCGGGCGGCCAGCCCCTGCTGGGCGAGGGAGGCGGCGACCCGCGGTTCGGCGGTCCCCAACCGGGCCCCGACGGTGGCGACACGCAGCGTCAGCGCGTCATGGCGGCCGTCCGGGGCCACCCCGTCGTAGGCCTCCGCGAGGGTCGGGAGCCGGTGCGGACCCGTGCCGTCGGCGGCCGCGGCCGGAGGGGGAGGCGGAGGCGGAGGCGGGAGAGTGCGCAGGACGAAGAAGCCGCCGAGGGAGCGGAGGGCGGCGAGATCGGGGTCGAGGTCCACGACAGGCACTCCTACCAGGTGCGTTCACGGGCCGGCCGCGCGGGGCCGGATCCTGCCTCCCCCTGCCTGAGGATGACCGGCCGGGTGCCTACTCCATCGGTAGTAGGACGTAGTGAGGCCTCAGGTACGACGACGGAGCGGGCGCCACCCGGCAGAGTGTTCGCCATGGAAGCCGACCGCCCGTCACGCCGGGTCCGCGACCCCCGCCGTACTCGGGGGAGACGCCGATGAGCGCCCTGGCGCTGTCCGTGCTCCTGTCGCTCGTCTCCGCCGTCGCCTACGCGGGCGGCGCCATCGTGCAGGAGCAGGTCGCGGTGTCCGCCCCGCACGAGGCGTATCTGCCGCTGCGCCGCCCGGGCTGGTGGGGCGCGCTGGCGCTCAACGGTCTCGGCGGCGTGCTCCACGTCGTGGCGCTCGCCTGCGGTCCGCTCAGCCTCGTCCAGCCGCTGGGCGCGCTGACCATCGTCTTCGCGCTGCCCCTGGCCGCGCTGTGCGTCGGCCGCCGGGCCGGCGCCACGGCCTGGCGTGGCGCCCTCATGGCCACGGTGGGACTCGCCGGGCTGCTGTCCCTGGTCGGCACCTCCGGCGCCCACTCCCTCACCCCGGCCCAGCGGGTGGTGGCCGCCCTGGTCACCGGCGGAGCGGTGGTGGCCCTGATGTGCGCCGGCCTGGCCGCGCACCGGCATCCGGCCATGCGCAGTGTCCTGCTCGCCACCGCGTCCGGCATCGCGTTCGGCATGTCGTCGGTGTTCACCAAGACCGTCGCCGTGGACCGGACCCTGGGCTTCGGGCCGGCCGACCTGGCCTCGCTCGCGGCGGTCTGCCTGTTCGCGGTCGCCGGGGTGCTGCTGTCCCAGGCCTCCTACCGGGGCGGCGGACTCACCGCGCCCCTGGCCACGCTGACGGTCGTGAACCCGATGCTGGCCGCCGCGGTGGGCGTCCTGATGTTCGGCGAGACGTTCCGCCACGGCACCACGGGCACGGTGCTCGCGCTGGCCTGCGGCGTGGTGACGGCGGGTGGCCTGGTCATGCTGACGACGGAACGGATGGAGGACACATCGGTGCCGGGCGCAGCGGCGCCCGCCGAGGCGGCCCCGGTTGTGGGATTGTTCGCCGGAACGTCGTCCGCCGGGGGCGCGTCGGTGCGGGACGCGGCGGAGGGGTTGGTCGTCGTACCGCGGCAGCGCACGGCGCAGGCCGGTGCCGGGCCGGCCGGACCGCCACCGCGTGAACTGCCCGTCCCGGGCCCGGGCGGCAGCGGCACGGACCCCGGCGATGCGCTCCCCGCGCCGTACACGCCGCTGCCCGGAGGCGTGCGGGTGCCGCTGCCGGTACTGGACCGGCACCGCACGCGCGTCGGTTCCTGACGCGCGTGCGGCGGATGCGTCGGACCAGTGAGTGGTGCCGCGCCCGCTGCCGTGCCGCGTGTCAGATTCCGACGCCGCCCGCCCGGAGATAGGCGAGCGGGTCGATGTCCGAGCCGAAGCCCGGCCCCGTCCGCACCTCGAAGTGCAGGTGCGGGCCTGTGACGTTGCCGGTGGCGCCGGAGCGGCCGAGGCGCTGGCCCGCGCTGACGCTCTGGCCGGCCCGTACGGAGATCGCCGACAGGTGGGCGTACTGCGTGTAGCGGCCGTCGGCGTGCCGGAGCACCACCTGGTAGCCGTACGAGCCGCCCCAGCCGGCGGACACCACGTGCCCGGCCGCCGCCGCCTTCACGGAGGTGCCGGTGGGCACGAGGAAGTCGACGCCGGTGTGGTAGCCCTTGGACCAGTGGGAGCCGGCCACGCGGTAGCCGGTGCCGACCGGCGCGGTCACCGGGGCGACGAGCGCGTGCCGGGTCGGGGGCGTGCCGGGGTGGTGCGTGGTGCGATGCGGCGGAGGTGTCTTCTTCCCCGGGGCCTCGGGCGGCGCGGTCCTGGTGCGGGTGCCGCTCAGGCTGAGCCGCTGGCCGGGCACGATCAGGTCGGGATCGGTGCCGATCGTCGTGCGGTTGCCCGCGTACAGCGTGCGCCAGCCGCCCCGCACCTGGTGGTCGCCGGCGATGCCGGAGAGCGTGTCGCCGTGCACCACCGTGTACATCTCGGCGCGGCCCGCGCGGGACTGCGGAGTGGTCTGCGGCCGTACGTCCCGCACGGAGGTGGACGCGGGGCGGGACCGGGCGGGATGGGTGGAGACGGTCTCCGCGCGCACGTCGGGGCTGCCGCCGCCGCGGGTGAGCCCGGCGGACCCCGAGCACACGGGCCAGGCGCCCGGCCCCTGTCCGTCGAGGACCTTCTCGGCGACGGCGATCTGCTGGTCCCGGGTGGCCAGGTCGGCACGCGCCGCGTACCGGGTGCCGCCGTACGCGTCCCAGGTGGACCGGGTGAACTGGAGGCCGCCGTAGAAGCCGTTACCGGTGTTGATGCTCCAGTTCCCACTGGACTCGCACGCGGCGACCTTGTTCCAGGTGGCCACGTCGGCGGCGTTCGCGGTGCCGGCGGCGACCAGCGGGATCGCGAGGCCGGCACCGCCCGCCGTGACGGTGAGTGATGCGCGGTTGATCCTGTTCGGCTGGTACCGGCGGTGCCGGCCGCGTGCGGCCATGTGCGAATTCCCCTCGGCATGCGTCAGGAGGTGCGTCAGGCGGGGCAAAAGTAAGCGCGGCGAACTGGCCATGACAAGACGCGATTTCGGCCGCCCGGTTCCGGAGAGTGGCCGGTAACGTCCCCCTGCCCGGGCAGACGGGCCGGTGAGTGAGGCGGAAGGCGCCGTCGCCGCGTACACATGCGTGGCGGGTCGCAAGTGCGCTCGCCGTAGCGGCACGTCAGGATGAGCGAGGGCCCGTACTGACGGAGCCGTAGTCACGAGGCAACCAGGGAGCAGGCGGTATGAGCACTTCAGCGCAGATCGGTGTCACGGGCCTGGCGGTCATGGGCCGCAATCTCGCCCGGAACTTCGCGCGCAACGGTTACACGGTCGCCGTGCACAACCGTACGGTGTCGCGCACCCAGGCGCTGGTGAAGGAGTTCGGGCACGAGGGCGACTTCGTCGCTGCCGAGACCGCCAAGGACTTCGTGGCGGCCCTGGAGCGCCCGCGCCGCCTGGTCGTCATGGTCAAGGCGGGCGAGCCGACGGACGCCGTCATCCAGGAGTTCGCTCCGCTCCTGGAGCCCGGCGACATGATCATCGACGGCGGCAACGCGCACTTCGCGGACACCCGCCGCCGGGAGCGGGAACTGCGCGAGCACGGCATCCACTTCGTCGGCACGGGCATCTCCGGCGGTGAGGAGGGCGCGCTGCACGGGCCGAGCATCATGCCGGGCGGGTCGGTGGAGTCGTACAGGCCGCTGGGGCCGATGCTGGAGAAGATCTCCGCCAAGGCCCCCGACGGGGCGCCGTGCGTGACCCACGTGGGTCCGGACGGCGCCGGGCACTTCGTGAAGATGGTGCACAACGGCATCGAGTACGCCGACATGCAGCTGATCGGCGAGGCGTACCAGTTGCTGCGCGACGTCGCCGGGTACTCCCCCGCGCAGATCGCCGACATCTTCCGCACCTGGAACACCGGCCGGCTCGACTCCTACCTGATCGAGATCACCGCCGAGGTGCTGTCCCACGTGGACGCCGGCGGCGAGCCGTTCGTGGACGTCGTCGTCGACCAGGCCGAGCAGAAGGGCACCGGTCGCTGGACCGTGCAGATCGCCCTGGACCTGGGCGTGCCGGTGTCGGGCATCGCGGAAGCGGTGTTCGCCCGGTCGCTGTCGGGCCACGCGGCGCTCCGGGAGGCCTCGCGGGGCCTGGCCGGGCCGAAGGCGACACCGCTCGGCGAGTCGGATGCGGCGGCCTTCGCCGACCGGGTCGAGCAGGCGCTGTACGCGTCCAAGATCGTGTCGTACACGCAGGGGTTCCACGAGATCGCCGCGGGCAGCGAGGAGTACGGCTGGGACATCGACCTGGGTGAGATCGCCTCCATCTGGCGCGGCGGCTGCATCATCCGGGCGGCCTTCCTGGACCGCATCCGCGCCGCGTACGACGCCCGGTCCGACCTGCCGAGCCTGCTGTCGGACGAGACGTTCGCACGGGAGATCGCCGCCGCGCAGGACGACTGGCGCGAGGTGCTCGTCGCGGCGACACGACAGGGAGTGCCGACCCCGGGCTTCGCGGCGGCGCTGGCCTACTACGACGCCCTGCGCGCCGAACGCCTGCCGGCCGCCCTGACCCAGGGCCAGCGCGACTTCTTCGGCGCGCACACGTACCGCCGGGTGGACCGGGACGGCGCGTTCCACACGCTGTGGGGCGGGGATCGGTCCGAGGTTTCGGCTTAGGGGGCGGTGCGGGGCGGGCGGCTCCGGGCGCGGGCGGTTCGGGGATAGGACGACCGACGGGGGCGCGTCAACGGGGGGCGCGCCACCCGGTGCGCGGTCGTAGGGGGTGCCAGTGGGGGGCGCGTGCCGACGGCGGGCCGCGTACTCGCTGGGGCGAGCGGCCCGGGTGGCAAGAATGCGTACCGGCGGGGTTGGGTGGTCGCGGCCTGTCGACGGGCGGGGTGACCGCGGGGCTGAGCGCAGACGGCGTTGGCGCCTATGGGCTGGGCAGCTGCGCCGGATCCCTGCGGGTCGGGGCGGGGCGGGACGGGCGGGGCGGGACGGCGATACGGCCGCCGGTCGTTAGGGCCGCCAGTCGATACGGCTGCCTGTCGATACGGCTGCCGCTCGCCCGTTGGCGGGGCGCTGCGGCCGTGACGCGACCGCGGCCCGCGCCGCGGTCGGCGGCCAGCGGGACGGCGGCTCGCGTGGGGCAGGCCGGCGGCTCACTCACGACGGCGGGCCGGCGCCCGTCCTCCCGCACGCCGACAGCCGGCCCGTGGGGAAGCGAGCGGCCTGCCCGATGCTGGGCCGCTCGGTTCCCCACGCCCGCGAAGGCGCCGACACATGCCGGTGCCGTCAGGTGAGGGGTGGACCGGGTTCGGGGTTCGGGACCGGTTCCGGCCCCGGCGGGATCGGAGACGGGGAGGGGTCCGGTGGTCCGGGCGGCCCCGGGTGAGGCGGAACCGGCGGCGGGGTCGGGTCGGGGCCCGGCGCGGGCGGTGCCGGTTCCGGACCGGGGCCCGGCGGGATGGGCTGGGGGCTCGGTTCGGGGTTCGGGACCGGGCTGGGGTACGGATCCGGCGGGGTCGGACCCGGGCCCGGTGTCGGGCCGGGCGGAACCGGGTCGGGATAGGGGTTCGTCATCGGTGTTGTCCTCCGGCAGTCACGAAGCGTCGCCTCTGGACTTGTCCCCCGCCTACCCGACCACCGCCCCGGCACTCACCCGACGGCAGCACCGAACGGGTCCGGGTGGGGGGCCGGGGCCACGGAAACCTCCGGCCGCTCAGAACCGTCCTGGGTGCGCGCGCAGCCAGTCCTTCGCGGCCGACAGGAGTTCCGGGTCGGCCGGCGGGGCGACGTCGGGGTGGCGTTCGGCCCACTTGACGACGTACGAGCACAGCGGGGCCACGGCGACGCCCTCGCGCTCGGCGAGGGTGTACAGCTCGCGGGCGAGCGATCCGGCGATGCCCTTGCCCTCGTGGGCGGGCTCGACGATCGTGTGGACGGGAACCAGGGCGCGTGCGGGTGACTCCAGGACGAAGTACTCGATGCGGCCGACGACTTCACCGCCGCCGAGGGCTTCCAGGCGGCCGGCCGCCCGGTCGTCGCGAATCTCGGTGTCACCCATGGGCACGCTCCAGGTCCTGGTCCTCGCGGCCGGTCAGGCCTGGACGGCCTGGGGGCTGCGCTGCTGGTCGGAGCCGGGCACCGGCTCCGACGGGTCGGCGCCGAGGGACACGATCCGGTTACCGGCGTCGACGTGCACGACCCGGGGCCGCAGCTCGCGCGCCTCAGCCTCGGTGACCTGAGCGTAGCTGATGATGATCACCAGGTCGCCGGGATGGACGAGGTGGGCCGCCGCCCCGTTGATCCCGATGACCCCGGAACCGCGCTCGCCCTCGATGACGTACGTCTCCAGCCGGGCGCCGTTGGTGACGTCGACGATGTGCACCAGCTCCCCGGGCAGCAGGTCCGCGGCGTCGAGAAGATCGGCGTCGATGGTCACCGATCCCACGTAGTGCAGGTCGGCCTGGGTGACGGTGGCGCGGTGGATCTTGGACTTGAACAGAGTACGCAGCACTTTGGACTCCTGAAAGGCGGCTCCCTGCCTGCTTTGTGCAGGTCAAAGGCGGTCTTCACTCTACACGGGCACGCGTCGAAGTCGACGATTGTGAGGAACTTCGCTTGCCATTGGGGAGAGGGCTCCCGGCCTGGGCTTCCGCGTCCAGCGCGTCAGCTCCTGCGCCCGCGCACACACCGCGCCACCATGCCCTCTTCGCCTGCTGCGCCAGCACCAGGAATTCCCCGCCGCCCGGCTCACCGGCCGACTCCTCGGTGTGCTTCCAGTCGGTGGGCCGGGGTTGCCCCACGGGACGTGCGGCCAGGCGCACCTGGTGGTGACTCCGCGCATCTCGGGCGGCTCCTTCGTTGGATCGGGGCCGACACACGTCGGCAGACTGCTCGTCGCGCGTGTCGCCGTCCGGCGGGCATACCGGCTGGTCGGTAGGTACCCGTGAGCGTAGGGCGCCGTCCCGTCGGGGGCAAGCCGATCGCGGTGCACGCACGACGCACGGCCCGGTCCCGGCCTCGACCTGACACCGCTCGTCTGCGGCCACCCGGACCGCCGACGGCCGCGTGACGCCGTAGGATCTTGGTTCCACCCTGAATCGCCGCCGCCCGACCGTGCGGCTCCATGAGAGAGGCAGAACGATGATCTTCATCACCGCGAAGTTCCGAGTCCGTCCCGAGCATGCCGACCGGTGGCCGGAGATCGCCGCCGAATTCACCGAGGCCACGCGCAGCGAGCCGGGCTGCCTCTGGTTCAGCTGGTCCCGAAGCGTCGACGACCCGACGGAGTTCGTCCTGGTCGAGGCCTTCCGTGATGACGAGGCAGGGGCCGCTCATGTGCAGTCCGCGCACTTCAAGGCCGCGCAGCAGACCCTGCCGCCGCACCTGGCCGAGACGCCCCGCATCGTGAACATGGCCGTTCCGCAGGACGACTGGTCGCTGCTGGGTGAGATGGCGGTTCCCGAGCAGGGGTAGCAGCCGCCGGGAACCGTCGAACTGAAAACGTGACCGACTGCGGACTTACAGACATCCCGACCAGTCGGTATGGTGCGCCGCCCGGACCCTTCTTCCCCGTTCACCTCGCGGATCCGATCCGTAGTGGAAGGCCAGGCGATGACGTACTCCCACGACAACCTGTACCCGCCGTCAGTACCGAGGGGATGGCCGCTGCCGCACCCCGAGCCCCAGTCGTACGGACACGACGCCCCGCGACACGCGTCGTACGGGCAGGCCGCTCGCAACGAGCCGTATGCGCACGAGACGCATCGGCGCGGCACCGACCTCGCCGCCCTGCGCTCGGCCTACCGTCTGCTCCGTCGGATTACCACGCTCGCCGCTCTCGGCTCCTTCGCGGTGTATGTGGTGCTGTCCTGCTGGGCGCCGGGCCTGATGGGGTCCAGGATCGCCGGGGAGCTGAGCCTGGGCATGACGCTGGGCGTCTTCCAACTCGTCGTCACCTTCGCGGCTGTCTTCTGGTACGGACGCAGTGCACGGCGCTCGGTGGATCCGCTGGCCCGCGCCGTCAGGGAGCCGGCCGGCCCCATGGGCCGGGACGCGGGGGTGGCGAGATGAACGACTTCAGCTCCGGGACGCAGGCAGCCGTCCTCGTCCTGTTCACCGCCCTGGTCACCGTCACGCTGCTGACGTGCGTGATGGCGGGCCCGGACCGCGACGATCTCACGAACTTCTACACCGGCTACCTGTCGCTCACCCCGCTCAAGAACGGCCTGGCCATCGCGGGCGACTACATCTCCGCGGCCACGGTGCTGAGCACCTCCGGCATCATCGCGCTGGCCGGGTACGACGGCTATGTGCTCGCGGTGAGCACCGCCCTGTCGCTGGTGGTGCTCATGTTCCTGATGGCCGAACCACTGCGCAACGCCGGCAGGTTCACCATGGGCGACGTGCTGGCCCGGACCATACCCGGGCGGGCCGTGCGTATCGCCGCCTGTCTGGTGACGCTTGCGGCGACCATGCCGTTCCTGGTCGTCCAGCTCTCCGGGGCCGGGTCGCTGCTCACCTTCATCCTGAACATCCCGCACTCGGGGGGCGCCAGGACGGCGTGCATCGTCATCGTCGGCAGCTTGATGATCATCTACGCGGCGCTCGGCGGCATGAGAGGCACCGCGCTCATGCAGATGATCAAGATCGTGCTCCTGCTCGGCACCAGTGCCGTCGTCGCCGCCCTGGTGCTGCGCCGTTTCGACTGGAGCCCCGGCGAGGTGCTCAGGGCCGCACAGCACGGCAGCGGCGCGGGCCCCGCCTTCCTCCGGCAGGGCCTACAGCTGGGCACCTCGGCCGTTGACCGGCTGGACTTCGCCGGTCTCCAGATCACCGTGGTCCTCGGCGTGGCCTGCCTGCCCCACATCACCATGCGTCTGTACTCCGCGCGGGACGTGCCGGCCGTACGCCGCTCCATGTCGTGGGCGGTCAGCACTGTCACCACCTTCTGCCTGCTCGTGATCATCATGGGTACGGGCGCAGCGGCGCTGGTGGGATCGCGGTACATCACCGCGGTCGATCCGCGCGGCAGCACCTCGGTGCTCATGCTGGCGCAGGCGCTCGGCGGGGACCCCGCCTCCGCGGGCGCGACGATTCTCTACTCGGCCGTGGCGGGCATGGTGTTCATCACCCTGCTGTCGTCGGTCGCCGGGATGACCCTGGCCGCCGCCTCGTCGCTCGCCCACGACCTGTTCGCCCATGCGGCGCGGCGGGGTCACGCCGAGCCGCGTACGGAGATGACGGTGGCGGCGTGGACGAGCGTGGCCGTGGGGACCGTCGCCGTCGCAGTCTCCACCCTGGTCAAGGACTGGGACGTCGGCGTGCTGACCACTCTGGCCATCTGCATAGGGGCATCAGCGGTGGCACCCGCGCTCACCTACTCCCTGTTCTGGCGCGGGTTCACGCGCACCGGTCTGCTCGCGGCCCTGTACGGCGGCGCGGCATGCGCACTGCTGCTGATGATCTTCTCCAAGGCCGTTTCGGGCACGCCGTCCGCCGTCTTCCCCCACGCCGACTTCCACCTGTTCCCCATGCAGTCCACCGGACTGGTCTCCGTCCCGTTCGGCTATCTGGCGGGCTGGCTGGGCAGCCGTCTGGACCACCGGCGCAACGCCACCGACAGCCGCGAGAGCCGGCGGCTGTACGAGGAAAGCGAGGCACGGCTGCTCGCCGCAGCGGAATGACCGCCGCGGCGGGGGCGGGCCAAGGCCTGGACGGTCACAGGCGTGGGCCGGCCAGTGGTTGTTCGGTCCACACCGTCTTGCCCTCACGGGTGTAGCGGGTGCCCCAGCGTTCCGTCATCTGGGCCACCAGGAACAGCCCGCGCCCGCCCTCGTCGGTGGTACGTGCGCGACGCAGGTGGGGTGACGTGTGGCTGGCGTCGCTGACCTCGCACACCAGACACCGTTCCCGGATCAGCCGCAGGGTCGCCGGGCCACTGGCGTACCGGTAGGCGTTGGTGACCAGTTCGCTGGCGATCAACTCGGTGGCGAACGCCAGATGCTCCAGACCCCATTCGGTCAGCTTGGCCGAGGTCAGTGCCCGGGCCCGAGCGGCGCTGGCGGGCTCCAGCGGCAGACACCAGGAGGCGACATTCCCCGGTGGCAGCAAGTGGGTGCGGGCGACCAGCAACGCGACGTCGTCGCTGGGCCGCTCGGGCACGAGCGAGTCGACCACCGCTTGGCATGTCCGTTCCAGCGCGTCCGCCGGGTGGGTGAGCGCCGCGGACAGCTTGGCCAGGGCGATGTCGGCATCGATGTGGCGTTCGCCGATGACTCCGTTGGTGTACAGGCACAGCAGGCTTCCGTCGGCCAGGTCGATCTCTCGGGCCTCGAAGGGCAGGCCGCCCAAGCCGAGCGGTGGGCCGGCGGGCAGGTCGAGCAGAGCCGCCTGTCCGTCCGGGGCGGTCACCACCGGCGGCGGGTGGCCGGCGCGGGCCATGGAGCACCCCCCGGAGACCGGGTCGTACACGGCGTACAGGCAGGTGGCGCCGACGACCTGCTCGCCCACAGGCCGTTCGCCGGCTGCTTCCTGTTCGGCCGCCAACAGGCCGACCAGGTCGTCCAGGCGGGAGAGGACCTCGTCGGGTTCGAGGTCGAGGCTGGCGAGCGTATGGACGGCGGTACGCAGCCGCCCCATGGTGGCGGCAGCATGAAGGCCGCGTCCCACCACGTCGCCGACGACGAGGGCGATCCGGGCCCCGGACAGGGGAATGACGTCGAACCAGTCGCCGCCCAGGCCCGGCGCCGCGCTGGCCGGCAGGTACCGCAGGGCCACCTCGACGGCCGACTGGTCCGGAACCACCCGGGGCAGAAGGCTGCTCTGCAAGGTGAACGCGGTCTGCTGCTGCTGGGTGAAGCGCCTGGCGTTGTCGATGGCGACGGCGGCGCGCGAGGCGAGTTCCTGGGCGAGGGTGAGATCGTCCGCCTCGAAGGGATCGGGACGGCGCGAACGCCACAGGGTCATCACGCCCAGCGCCAGGCCACGCGCGGCGAGAGGCACCACGATCAGCGAGTGGGCACCCAGGTCCGGGGCATGGGTGCCCCGGCGGCTCTCCGTCGAGAACCAGTCGGGCGAAAGGACCGGTTCCAGGACGGGCAGTCCTTCGACCAGGCATCTGCCCTGGGGCGTGTCGGGCGCGAACTCCACCGGCTCGCCATGCGGGTGGGGCGGGCCGGCTCGCTGGACACCGACGCTGCTGTCCCCCAGTCGTACCACGGGCCCTGCCAGGCCCCGCGCCAGTTCCTCACCGCGCGTCACCGGCTGAAGCAGATCCACTGACGCGTGGTCGGCGAGGTGCGGCACCATCACCTCGGCGAGTTCCCGGGCGGTCTCCGCCACGTCGAGGGTGGTGCCGATCCGGCTGCCGGCCTGGTCGAGGAGCGCGAGCCGGCGTTGGGCCCGATGGCGTTCGGTGATGTCCTCGATCAGCTCGGCCACGCCCAGGACGCGGCCGGCGGGATCCTCCATCCGGAAGGACGAGACCAGGGCGACCCGCTCTCGTGCCGGGTCCTGCTCCAGGCGGGCGAACTGCTCGGAGTAGACCAACGGTCTTCCGGTCTCGATCACCTGGCGCACCCGGTCCACGGCCTTGCGTGCGTCGTCGGGGAGGAGCATCTGTCCGGTGGGCAGCCCCCGGAAGTCCGCTGCCGGGAGGCCGGTGAAGCGTTCGATGGCCCGGTTGACCCGGAGAAGCCTGAGGTCGGGGCCGTGAACGACCAGGCCGATCGGGCACTGGCGGTACAACCCGTCGAGAACCGCGCGGTCCCTTTGCCACTCCAGGACGTCCACCGCGAGTGCCCCGGCGAGAAACCACTCACGGACCCGGTCATCGCGTGAGATCGCATGGGCTCTGATCCCCATCTCCACCAGCCGCCCGTCACGGTGGCGCACCCTGAGCACGCCGAACCAGCCACCCGCTCTCCTGCAGATCCCCGCGGCCTCCCTGACAGCCGGCAGATCACGAGAATCGACGAGGCCCTCGAACGCCGGACGACCGATCACGTCCGTGTCCGGATGGCCGAGAAGTTCCTGGGCCCGCCGGTTCCACCCGACCACGACCCCCCGGTCGTCGAGCACAGCCAAGGCGGCCAGGTGCAGCGCGAACGGATCGTCGTGGCTTTCACTGAGTTCCGTCATCCGCTTGTCCACGGCTGCACACCACCTCGTGTTCGGTCACCGACGTTCCGCCACGGGTCCCGACCGCGGCCGGTGACCGGCACGACGGTGCCCGGGGCGCTGGCTCGGCGTTCCCCCCAGCACGCTGACCCGCTGATGCCCTGTAAGCCTATGGAAACCCGGCGGGAAGGGCCGGTCTCGCCCGCCGCGTGGCACGGCGTGGCGTACGTGCTGCATGACGGCAGCCGCGGTGGCCCGCTCATGCCGGGCCTCCTGGAGGTGTCCGCAGCTCGCGCGCCGCCAGGGCCCAGCTGAGCTCCACCGCGGTGTCCGGAGCGTCCAGGCTGGTACCGGTCAGCTCCTCGAAACGGCGCAGCCGGTAGCGCACGGTGTTGACATGGACGTGTGCGCCGCGGGCGACCTCACGGATGCGCCGGCCCTTTTCCAGGTATCCCCGCACCGACTCCTCGATGAGCGCGCCGAACTCCCCCTCCGCCTCCAGTGGCCGCAGATAGCGGTCGAGCAGCAGCTCGGCGAGGTCCGGTTCGGCGACGACCGCCACCCGCCAGGAAAGGTCGCCCAGGTCGTACACGCCGCGCAGAC
The DNA here is from genome assembly GCF_040637655.1 of Streptomyces sp. NPDC028722. Lineage (NCBI taxonomy): Bacteria > Bacillati > Actinomycetota > Actinomycetes > Kitasatosporales > Streptomycetaceae > Streptomyces > Streptomyces sp. NPDC028722. Next base: position 117,164 of record NZ_JBEZWU010000011.1, on the reverse strand, counting down.
CGTACGCACGGGCGGCTTCCAGCAGCCTGCCGGCGGCACGGAACGAGCGGTGCGCCGCGCCCAGGTCCGTCGGCGGGCCGAGCCCCGCCGTCACCTCCAGGTCACCGGTCTCCGGTTTCCCCTCGATGACTCCGACGACCGCCTCGTCCAGCACGGTGAGCAGTGCGCCTCGGCCGTTCCTGCGGCAGTCGGAGTCCAGGGCGCGTTCCAGCGCGTCCGGACCGACGTTGCCGTACGGGACAGCCCTGAGGGCCCGGTACGGCCGCGCCAGGTCCAGTCCGTAGATCGCCGCACCGCTGTGGATCTCCGCCGCGCTCAGCGTGCCGTGGAGCAGTCCACGCAGGAAGCCGGCGCGGCGGCGGGCGTCGAACAGGGCGGAGGCGACCTCCGCCTGCCGGTGGACGGCGGCGATCTGCAGGCTCGCTACGTCCGCCAGCTCCCACAGGCACTTGGTGCGGTCCACGATGAGGGCGGGGTCCAGCCCGGCTTCGGTCGCCTCGGCGATGAACAGATCCCGTATCGCGCTCAGCGCCCGGCGGAAGGCGCGGAGCCCGTCGCTGAGCGGCACGCCTCGGGAGACCCGGTCGCGGGCCACCTCGGCTTCGTCGAAGTCCTCCGGCGCGGGCACCGTCCCGTCGCGCAACACCGCGAGAGCCCGCTGGAAATGCCGATGCCAGATCTGGTCCAGGAGTTCCCGCGGGACGACGCGGTAGGACGGGATGTGGTCCGCCAGATCCGCGTGCAACCGCCCGCCCACCTGCCACTGTTGCGCGGCCATCGCGGCGATGAGCCGTTCGAGGGGAGCCGCCGCGCCCGGCTGTCCGGACATGTCGCTCACCTCCGCCCCTCCGGCACCGGCCGTTGTCCAACCGAACAATAAGCAACCCTCCGGCCTTGGCCACGGAGCCGTCGACGGCCCCCTGTCTGCGCAAGCACAGTGGCACGGCGGCGGAAGAGCCCGCATCGGTGCGCACGCAGCACCCACGCGGCACCGATCGACCGTGCTCAGCCCCGCCCTCGTACCACCGACCCACCCGGACGACCAGCGGAGACCACCATGACCGACGGGCACCATCACCCACCCCACCGCGCCGCCGCCGACACCGGCCCGCGCCTCGCGCCGCTGCCCGAGGACGGCTGGGACCCGTCCACCGGGGAGCTGCTCGCCCCGATTCCCCGCGACGCCGACGGCCACCTCGCCAACGTCTTCACCACCTTGGTGCGGCACCGCGGCCTCTTCCGGCACTTCCTGCCGTTCGGCACCTACCTGCTGCGCGACGGCCGGCTGCCGGACCGGACCCGGGAACTGCTGATCCTGCGCACCGCGTACAACACCCGGGCCGGCTATGAATGGGGGCGGCACGTTCCCCTGGCCAGGGCGGCCGGGGTCACCGGCGAGGAGATCCAGCGGGTCGGCGCGGGCCCGGACGCACCGGGGTGGACACCGGCCGACACCGGGCTGCTGCGCGCCGCCGACGAACTGCACCGCGACGCATGCCTGTCCGCGGCCACCTGGTCGGCGCTCACCGCCGACCACGACGAGGCACAGCTGATCGAGATCACCATGCTCGTCGGTCAGTACCACATGGTCGCGTTCTTCCTGAACTCCGCCGGTACGCCGCTCGAGCCCGGCTACGAAACGGAAACTCTGCCCGCGCCCACCAGGGCGGGCGTGGACGCGGCGGACGGGACACCCGGCGATGCCTGAGCCCCGGCACCCGGCGACCCACCCGGTCGGCCTCCTGACCGGCCGTAACGTGCTGATCATCGGCGCGGGTACCCGTCCCGGCGACGATCCGCAGGCCCCGGTGGGCAACGGGCGGGCGGTGGCCGTGCTCGCCGCCCGCGAGGGAGCCTCCGTGGCCTGCGCCGACATCTCCCCCTCCGCCGCGGCGGCCACCGCCGCCCTGGTCGGGGAGGAGGGCGCCCACGGCCTCCCCGTCGTCGGTGACGCCACGGATCCCGGCCGGTCCTCGGCCATGGTCGCCGAGGCCGTCCACGAACTCGGCGCGCTCGACGCGATAGTCGTCAACGTCGGCATCGGCCTCGGCACGGGCCTCGCGGACACCACACCGCAGCAGTGGCAACGCGTGCTGTCGGTCAACCTGAGCGCCCCCTTCTTCGCCGCCAAGTACGGGCTGCCCGCAATCGCCGACGGTGGTTCGATCGTCTTCATCGGTTCGGTGGCCGGACTGCGCGCGGCCACCGACTCACCCGCCTACGACAGCTCCAAGGCAGGCCTGTTCGGTCTCACCCGCCATGTCGCCAAGGAGGGTGCGCCGCGCGGGATTCGCGCCAACCTGGTCGTCCCCGGCCTGATCGACACCCCGATGGGCCGCGAGGCCTCGGCCAGGCGGGCCTCGCGTTCCACCTCGTTCACCCGCATTCCGCTCGGCCGCCAGGGCACCGCGTGGGAGGTGGCCGAAGCCGTCACCTTCCTGCTCTCCGACCGCGCCTCCTACATCACCGGGCAGAGCCTGGTGGTGGACGGAGGGCTGAACGCCGTCTGAGAAGGCGTCACCGGGGCGAGGACGGTCCCAGGGGTCGAGGAATCGACCGGGACCGCCCCCGCCGGGCTCACTTCGCCAGCGGGCCGAACTCCTTGCGGGTGTCCACCGGCTTGCCGAACAGCTGCCACCGCTCGCCCTTGAACCGCATCAGCTGCATCGTCTCGAGCGGGAAGGCGTCGCCGCTGCCCGTGGACATGGTGACCTTGGGCAGCAGCAGGCCCACCTTCACGTTCTTCAGGTTGCGCACCGCGTCCCGCAGTCCTTCCCTGGTCGGGCACTTCATCGCGTCCAGGGCCTGGTGCAGGCTGGAGGCGACGGCCCAGCCATAGGCGTTGAACTGGTTGGCCGGGTCGGCGTCGGGGGCGTACTTGTGCAGGGCGCTGGTGTAGGTCTTCATCGCGGGGTCGTTCGCCCACTGCGGGTCGGCGGGGTCCTTGAAGTAGGTCGCCGAGACCACGCCCTGGACGTTCTTGAACCCGACGGGCTTCAGCACGGCGGCGGACGAGGCCACGTTGTTCACGAGGTGCAGGGGGTTCCACTTCGTGTTCTTGGCGTCGGCTGCGAGGGCCTGGCTGCCGAACTTGGGAGTGGTGACGTCCAGCAGCACGTCCGCCTCGGAGCGAGCGAGGTTCGCCATCTGTGCCGACACGGAAGGGTCGGTGACCTCGTAGCTCTCCTGGGCGACCACCTTGACACCGCTGCCGGCGACGGCCTTCTTGAACCCGCCGAGCAGGTCCTTGCCGAAGTCGTCGTTCTGGTAGAGAACCGCGACCTTGGCCTTGGGCTTCGCGTCCTTGAGGTACTTGGCGTACACCCGTGCCTCGGCCACGTAGTTGGGCTGCCAGCCGATGGTCCAGGGGTGCTTGTCGTCCGTGCCCCAGAGGGAGGCGCCCGTGGCGACGAAGGGCTGCGGCACCTTCTGCTTGTCGAGGTAGTCCCACACGGCTGCCGTGGACGGGGTGCCCAGAGTTTGGAACACCGCGAAGACCTTCTCCTGCTCGACGAGTCTGCGGGCTTCCTCGACCGCCTTCGGCGGCTGGTAGCCGTCGTCGCGGACGACGAACTCCACCTTGCGGCCGTCTATGCCGCCCTTGTCGTTGACGTACTTGAAGTAGGCGGCCACGCCCTTGCTGATCGTGCCGTACGCGGAGGCAGGTCCCGACAGCGGGTAGATCCCGCCGAGCTTGATGCGCTTGTCGGTGATGCCCGTGGTCTGCTGGCCCTTGCAGGCACCGTCGGCGGTGGTGTCCTGACTGTCCTGCCCTCGCCGGCTGCTGCAGGCGGTGGCGGTGAGCAGGACGGCGGCAGCGGCAGCGGCCGCCCGCAGAGCGGTGGTCTTGCGCATGTGATTCATTCCTTTTCCGTGCGGGGCGGAGCGCCCACGGGTTCGGCGTCGACAAGTGCGGGGTGCGCGGGGGTGAGGGGCGCGGAGGGCCCGGATTCGGCGGGAGGTCTCGGCTCTGCTTCGGGCCCGGATTCGGCCTCCGGCTTCGGCTCCACGTCGGCCGCAGATACAGCTTCCGGCTTTGGGTCCGCGTCGGGCGCGGATTCGGCCTCCGGCTTCGGGTCCGCGTCAGGCGCGGATCCGGTCTCCGGGGTTCGGTCGAGGGCGGCGGTGGTGCGGGGCAGGCGGCGGGTGACGGCGCCCAGGACACGGCTCGGCAGACCGGCCAGTCCCGTCGGGGCAACCAACATCACCGCGATGATCAGCAGGCCGAACACCACTCCCGGTGCCGCCTCGCTGAGGTCCTGGGACACGCTCGGCACGTACATCACGAACGCCGCCCCCAGCAGGGGCCCGTACAGCGAGGCCAGCCCCCCGACCACCAGGCCGGCCAACAGGGTGATGGACAGGACGAAGCTGAAGGAGTCGGGCGAGACGAAGCCGATCACCCAGGTGTACAGGCACCCGCCGACACCCGCGAACATCGCGCTCCACGCGAAGGCGAGGGTCTTGTGCAGCGACAGCCGTACGCCCATGACCTCGGCGGCGCTCTCGTTGTCCCGTACGGCGAGCAGTGCCCGGCCGACCCGGGACCGCAGCAGGTTGCGGGCGAGCAGCAGGGCCACCGCGGTGACGGCGAGGACGACGAAATACATCCACTGGTCCTCGGCCAGCCCGCTCCACGCCGGCGGCTGCAGCTTGTCCACGGTCAGGCCCATGGAGCCGCCCGTCACCGGTTCGAGCCGCTTGAGCAAGGGCGGCAGGAACACCGCGAAGGAGAGGGTGACCAGGGCCAGGTAGAGCCCGCGCAGCCGCAGGGCGGGCACTCCGAACACCAGGCCCAGCAGGAAGCATCCGGCGGCCGCTACCGGCAGCGTGGCCAGGTGGCCGGTGTCGTACCGGTCGAGCATGACCGCCGCCGTGTACGCGCCCGCCGCGAAGAACGCGCCGTGCCCGAGCGAGATCTGTCCGCCGAAGCCGACCAGCAGGTTCAGGCCGGCCAGCGCCACGGCATACAGGAGCACCATGGTCAGCTGGAAGACCTGGAAGGGGGCGAAGTAGAACGGAGCGCCGCCGGCGACGGCTGCCGCGAGCAGCATGGTGAGGGCGGCCCGCAGCCGGCGGGCCCGGTCCGTGCCGAGTGCCGCTGTGATGGTGTTCATGCGCGCTCCACCGCCGCCCGTCCGAAGAGGCCCTGGGGCCGCACCAGCAGCACGGCCAGGATGATCACCAGCGGTACGCCCACCTTCAGGTCCTCACCGATCACGTCCACGTACGCCCCGGTCAGCGTCTCGGCGACGCCCACGCACAGGCCTCCGACGACCGCGCCGACGGGGCTGTCGAAGCCTCCGAGGGTGGCCGCGGCGAACGCGTAGATCAGCACCCCGCCCATCATGTTGGGCTCCAGGAACAGCACCGGGGCGACGAGCACGCCCGACACCGCGCCGACCGTCGCGGCCAGCCCCCAGCCGAGCATCAGCACCCGGCCGACCCGGATGCCCGACAGCCGGGCGGAGGCCGGATTGCAGGCGACCGCCCGCATCACCAGGCCGATGGAGGTGTGCTGGAACAGCACGTACAGCAGGCCCATCACGACGGCCACGACGCCGATGATCCCGAGCGTCGACCAGTCCATGCGCACCCCGGCCAGGTCGAGGCCGCCGTCGGGGAAGGGCTGCGGGAAGTCCTTCACGGTGAACGACCAGATCAGGCCGGCCATCGCGTTGACGAAGATGAACAGGCCGACCGTGACGATGACGACCGTCAGCTCGGGTGCGCCCTGCACGGGGCGGATGACGATCCGTTCGACCAGCATGCCGCCGACGAAGGACACCGCGAGGGTGACCGGCAGCGCCAGCCAGAACGGCATCCCGGACGCCACCAGCTGCCAGGCCACGTACGTCGAGAGCATGGCCAGCTCGCCCTGCGCGAAGTTGACGATCCCCGTGAACCGGTGAATCAGCACCAAGGACAGCGCCAGGCTGGCGTACACCGCCCCGGCGCCCAGTCCTTCCACCACTTGCTGGAGAAGATCGGTCACGGTGCTCACCCGGCCTTCCGGGAGTGGACGGAGACACCGAGGTACACCTCGGCGACCTGCCCGTCCTCGCGGATCTGCGCGGCCGGCCCGGACAGGACCAGGCGGCCCGCCTCCAGTACGTGCCCCCGGTGCGCGATGTCCAGCGCCAGCCGGGCGTTCTGCTCGACGACGACCACGGTGGTGCGTTCCTCCTCGTTGACGGCACGGACGATCTCGAACAGCTCGCGCGTGACCAGGGGTGCGAGTCCCAGGGACGGTTCGTCCAGGAGCAGCAGCGAGGGCCGCAGCATCAGCGCCCTGCCGATGGCGAGCATCTGCTGTTCCCCGCCGCTGAGGCTGCCGGCGGCCTGTCGCGACCGCTGGCGCAGTTTGGGGAAGTAGTCGTAGATCCGCTCCAGGTCGGCCGCCACGGCCGCACGCTCGGCGCGGCGCCGCCGGGGGCCGGTGCGCAGATGGGCGCCGATGCGCAGGTTCTCCTCGACGGTCAGGTCGTTGAAGGTGCCCCGGCCCTCGGGCACATGCGCCACGCCGAACCTGGCGGCCTGTTCGGGCGGGCGGCCCAGCAGTTCCGTGCCGTTCAGGGTGACCGAGCCGCGGCCGCGGACCATGCCGCACAGCGCCCGCAGCGTCGTGGTCTTGCCGGCGCCGTTGGGCCCGAGGATCGCGCACACCTCACCGCGGCCCACCGAGAAGTCGAGACCCTGCAGCACGCGGGCCTGGCCGTATCCGGCGTGCAGGCCGGAGACCCTCAGGAAGTCCGGCTCCGCACTCGCCGCGACCTCGGCGCGGTCGATGGTGGGCTCGCTCATGCAGCCACCCCCAGATACGCCTCGACAACCGCCGCGTCCCGCTGGATCTCCTCCGGGGAGCCCTCGGCGATCTTGCGGCCGAAGTCGAGGCAGATCACCTTGTCGCACAGGCCCATCACGAACCCCATGTGGTGTTCGACCACCACGAGCGTGAGGGCGAATTCCTGGCGCACCGAGCGGACCAGATCCGCGAATTGGTCGACCTCGCCGTGGCTGAGCCCGTTGACGGGTTCGTCGAGCAGCAGCAGCCGGGGCCGTACCGCGAGCGCCCGGGCGAGTTCGACGCGTTTGAGCGTGCCGAACGGCAGCCCGGAGGCGGGATGGTCGGCGACGTCCGCCAGCCCGAGCCGTCGTAGCAGGTCGTCCGCCTGGTCACGTAGTTCTCTTTCCTCCCGCCGGACGCGGGGCAGCCGGAGCGCCGCGGCGAGGTGTCCGGTGCGCCCCCGGCTGTGGGCGCCGACCATGACGTTCTCCCGGACCGTGAGCCGCGGGAACAGGCCGAGGTTCTGGAAGGTGCGGGCGATACCGCGCCCGGCCACGGCGTGGGGAGGGAGGGCGAGCAGGTCCTCGTCCTCGAACCGCACCTCTCCCCCGTCGGGAGTGCAGCGCCTGGTCAGGCAGTTGAACAAGGTGGTCTTGCCGGCTCCGTTCGGCCCGATGAGCCCTACGGCGGTGCCCGGCTCGACGGTGAACGCGACACCGTCCAGTGCCGCGATTCCGCCGAAGCGCACGGTGATACCGTCGACCGCGAGCATGAGTGACGCCCCTTCCGAGGTGCTGGGGGGTGGGCGAGCGTCACAGTAGGTGGGGGCGTTCGGGGCGCACATTGGGTGTGAGCACCCAACTTCCCGGTCGCCGAACTGTGCGCAGCGCACAGGTGGCGGGGCATGTCTCACGCCGAGCCTGTTGACGGCGCACGAGGCGGACGGCGACGATCGGCGCCATGCCTCGCGGTCCTGCCCAGGACACCCCTCGACTCTCCGAACCGCTCCGCCGGGAGCGGCGGCGGATCCTGCACGCCGTCCACGACCGGGTCGAGGACGTGGCGGAGACCGCCGTCGCTGTGATGCGCGCGGAGATCCCGTCGTACGCGCTGCAGGACGAGCGGTTCTTCGACGAGGTACGGGAGCAGGTGCTCGAGCACTACCGGATGCAGCTGGCGGCGCTGGCAGGCGACCGCGACATCTCTCCCGAAGACCTGGTCTTCAGCCGGGCGGCGGCGATGCGCCGGGCGCGCGGGGGGTTCGCCCTGGAGGACTGGATCAGTGCCTTCCGGGTCGGCCGGCAGGTGATGTGGGACGCGCTCCTCGACTGCGCGGGCACGTCCGCCGAAGCCCAGCAGGCCGCGCTGTCCCTCGTCACCCCGCTGATGCGGTACGTCGACTACGCCAGCACCCATGCCGCGCAGGCGTACGTCGAGTACCAGCAGCACATGGTGGCGGACGCGGACCGGGAGCGGCGGGATCTCCTGGACCAGCTCCTGGCCGGCGTGGCACCGACACGCGGTCCGCTCTCCGCGGCGGCGCAGGCGTACGGCATCGGACCACGCTCGCCGATGATGGCGGTCGTGGCGGTGTGCGTCGGCGACACGCGCACCGGGGACCTCACCTGGGCCGAGAACGGGTATGCCACCAGCGCGTCGATCAGCGTCGCCGGGCCCTGGGCCGGCCGGACCCTGGTCGTCGTGCGCCACGAAGAGGTGGTGGCCGTACCCGTGGTCCGGGCCGGCATGAACGCGGAGGACATCTGCGCCCACTTCGAGGCCGTGCAGCGGCGACTCGCGCGGGAGGGGACCCTGCTCTCCATGGGGATCAGCACGGTCGCCCGGGGGGCGTCCGAACTGCCGCGCGCCTACGAGGAGTCGCGGGCCGCCCTCGACCTGGTGCCGGGCGGGGGCGGGGTGGCCGCGCTGCCGAGGCTGTCGCCGTTCGACTACCTGGCGCTGCGCGCCGACGACCTCGCCCGTCAGCTGGTCGACCCCCGAGTGCGTGCGCTGCTGGAGGAGGACCGCAGACGCGGCGACACGCTCGCCGCCACCATACAGGCGTTCGCGGAGGCGGACCTCAATCTGCGGCTGGCCGCCGAGCGGCTGCGGGTGCACCACAACACGGCGCACTACCGGTTGCGCCGGATCGAGGAACGCACCGGCCGCAATCCGCGCCGGATCGCCGACCTCCTGGAACTGCTGGTCGCCCTCGCCATCCGCGACGGGGCCGGGGAAGGTGAGGATCGCCGGTGAGCGGCATCGTGGAGTCCGCCGGGACCGGGGCGGCACGTCAGCGGCCGGACACGCAGGGAGGCACGGGACCCTCGGAGGACCACGCCGGTCAGGACCGTTCGATCCGGCGCGCGCTACTGGACGCCGCGCTGGAGGTGTTCACCGAGCGCGGTTACCCCGACGCCGGTCTCACCGAGATCGCGGCGCGCGCCGGCATCCCCGTGGGCAGCCTCTTCCAGCACTACGGCGGGAAACGAGGGCTTTACCTCGCCCTCTGGGAGGAGTTCCGGGAGGAGCAGGAGCGCCGGACGGCGGCCACGCTGGCCTCCGCGCGCAGCCGCGGGGTGGACGACCCCATCGCCCTCTTCGTGGCGGGAGCCAGGGCGTACCTGGAGGGTGCCTGGAACAACCGGAGGCTCGGCAGACTCCTGGTGGAGGACGACGGCCCCGCGGGCTTCGACGCGCTGCGCCGCCAGTGGGACCGCGCATGGGTACGGCGCAACGCGCGGCTGCTGGAGGTGGACGAGCGGCGACGCGCCGGCCGGGTCCGGGTGAGCGTGCTGACCACCGTCATCGGAGGGGCGGCGCGCGAGTTGGGCGACTGCGGGGACGAGACGGAGGCCCGCGAGATCGTGGACGAGGTGTGCGGCATCCTGATCCACCTGTCACGACCGCCCGGCTGAAACGCCCGCCCTACCGGCCCGGCGGGTGTGAGCACGAAGACGGGTATGAGCCCGAAAAGGAGAGAAGCACCCGGCGGAACCGGGTGCGATGAGGCAGGCGGTGGCGCGTGACCAGGCTGCCGATCAGTGGTGGTCGGGGAACCGCAGGGCGTTCGCCCAGAGCCGGGTGACCGTGGACACGAGTGCCTCGAAGTCCACCGGCGTACCTTCGTCCTGCCGTTCGCCGAGCACGAAGGCGTTGTAGGCCATGACGCTGACCATGCCCGACAGCGCGCGGGAGGCCATCATCGGATCGACCTCACGGTCTGCGACACCCCGCGCCTGCAGGTCGGCGATGCCGCGGGCATTGCGGCGGATGAACGCGTCAGCGCGCCGGCTCCGGAACCTACGGAACTCCGGCTCCACTTGAGCGACCTGCTCCAGCAGGGCCATCAGCTTCGCATTCCGCCTGTACGCCTCGAGGTACGCGCGATTGCTCGCCTCCAGTACCGCGTAGGCATCGTCGGTACCCTGCGCCCGGCCCATGCCGGGGTGCATCATGTCCTCCTGCGCCTCCAGGAGGACGGCGGCAAGCACCTCTTCCTTGTTGGCGAAGTAGGTGTAGAAGGATCCCGCGGCACACTGGGCCTCTTTGGTGATGTCGGTCAGGCGGGTGTCGAGGTAGCCGTCCCGTTCGAACACCTTCCGGGCGGCCGTCACCAGGGCGGCCCGTGTCCGCGCTCCACGCTTCGTCGTAGGCGGCTCGCGAAGGTGCGAGAGGGGCGCCATGGGTGGTGGCCTTTCGCCGTCCGTGTCCTCGAGAGCCATGGTGTCCATCTCCCGAATTCTACTTGAATCCGACGCCATCCTCATCAAGAGCAGGACGCGCGGGGCGGCCGGTCACCGCTCCCGCGACGATGTCCGGGTGCTCGTAAAGGACTCCCTCGACCTCACCGGGACGATCCCGAAGCGCTCGGCGAGTTGGTGGCGGGTGTCGGCGGCGCTGGTGTGCAGTACACCGCCGATGCCGATCCGTGCCGCTCCGTCGAGGTTCTGCCGCAGATCGTCGATCATGACCGCCTCGTCGGGCTCGACGCCGAGGCGTTCACACGCGATCGCGTAAATCCGGCGGGAGGGCTTGCGGATGCCGACCTCGCCGGAGATGACGACCACATCGGCGACGGCGGCGAGGTCGACGCCGTCATAGGTTCCGGTGCCGAACGAATTGGACACCAGTGCAACGGGACGGCCGGCGGCACGCAGACCACCGAGCAGCGCGAGCATGTCCTGGTCGATCGACATGCCCGCTTGCATCCGGGCCGTGAGCCCCTCGGCCGGTACGTCGGCGCCGTGGACGCGGAGGCGTTCGGCGAACCCTCGCTCGAAGGCTTCGGCGCCGATACGGCCGCACTCGTGGTCGGCCAGGAGGGCTCGGGACGGCTGGTCCCGGCCGAGGAGATCCAGCGGCAGGCGCGGGTCGCCGCCGAGCGAGGCGCCGAAGTCCGTGAAAGCCCGCAACACGCTGGAGGTGATGACCCCGCCGAAGTCCACCAGGACCGCGGTTCGGGGCCTTTCCGCCACGTTCGACACGGTGTCCATGCCTCTCTCCCGGTCGGCTCGCAGGGCCGAGGTCAGACGACCTCGAACAGTCCGGCTGCGCCCATTCCGCCGCCGACACACATCGAGATCACTACGTAGCGGACACGGCGGCGCTTCCCCTCGATGAGGGCATGCCCCACCAGACGGGCACCGGTCATTCCGTACGGATGACCGACCGAGATCGCGCCACCGTTGACGTTGAACCGCTCCGGGTCGATGTGCAGTTCGTCGCGGCAGTACAGCGCCTGGGAAGCGAACGCCTCGTTGAGTTCCCACAAACCGATGTCGTCGATGGTGAGGTCGTGCTGCTTCAGCAGTTTCGGAATGGCGAACACCGGGCCGATGCCCATCTCGTCCGGACCGCAACCGGCGACTGTCATGCCCCGGTAGACGCCCAGCGGTTCCAGTCCGCGGCTCTCCGCCTCCTTCGACTCCATCAGCACCGATACCGAAGCCCCGTCCGACAACTGCGAGGAGTTGCCCGCCGTCACGCTGGAATGCGCGCTCAGCTGACCGTCGGACAGCACCGGCGCCAGCCCGGCCAGACCGTCGAGCGTCGTCGACGCGCGGTTGCCCTCGTCACGGGTCAGCGTGACCTCCTCGTCCCGCACCTCCCCGGACTGCTTGCCGAGGACCTTCTTGACGCTCTTGAGCGCGACGATCTCCTGGTCGAACCGGCCGGCCTCCTGCGCCGCCGCGGTGCGCTGCTGTGACAGCAGCGCGAACTCGTCCTGGCGTTCCCGGCTCACGCCGTAGCGTTCGGCGACGATCTCCGCCGTCTGTAGCATCGGCATGTAGATACCCGGCCTGTGCTCGGCCAGCCAGGGATCCGCCATGCGGTGGGTGTTCATGTGGTCGTTCTGCACCAGGGAGATCGACTCGACACCGCCGCCGACCGCGACCTGCATGCCGTCCGCGACGATCTGCTTGGCGGCCGTCGCGATGGCCATCAGGCCCGAGGAGCACTGCCGGTCGATCGTCATCCCCGACACGGTGTCCGGAAGTCCGGCACGCAGAGCGGCCTGACGCGCGACGTTGAAACCGGACGACCCCTGCTGCACGGCGCAGCCGAAGATCACGTCCTCGACCTCGCCTCCCTCGAGCCCGGCGCGCTGCACGGCGTGCGAAAGGGCATGAGCGGCGAGTTCTTGGGCCTGGGTGTCGTTGAACGCGCCGCGGTAAGCCTTTCCGATCGGCGTTCGTGCCGTCGAAACAATGACTGCTTCCCTCATGTCGCCTCACTGCTTCCTGTTGTCCGGTTCGTCCCGGAGCATCGGGGTCAGAATTCCGAGCCCCGTGAGCCGGGCTCGATGCCGGTAGGCGGTGTCGAATGCCGACTGCGGCGCGGGGCAGGCTCGTTGACCGTCCCAACCGTTAACCGATGGCATGGCCACGGCTGCGGGACGGACGGAAGTCGGCCTCCGGTTCGTTATAGTTGAATTTGACGTCATGTTCAACCACAGTCCGCGTGCTCGGGGGCTTGACAGCCGGCGCCCCCACCTGAAGGCTACCGACCAGTCGGTATGAAGAGGTGGGTCGTGACCGAGTTGAGCATCTCCACCGGTGCGGGCGTGTTCGACGCGATCGTGGCGGGCCCGCCCGAGGGCCGCCCGGTGCTGCTGCTGCACGGCTTCCCGCAGACGGGGCTGGTGTGGCAACGGCAGATCGCGGCGTTGGCCGCGCACGGCCACCGGGTGGTGGCACCCGACCAGCGTGGGTACTCCCCCGGCGCCCGCCCCCCACACCCCGAGGCCTATCGCATCAGCCTTCTCGTCGACGACGTGGTCGCGATCACCGAGGAACTGGGCTGGGCTGCGTTCGACCTGGTCGGCCATGACTGGGGAGGGGCGGTGGCCTGGTGGACCGCTCACGCCCACCCCGGCCGCGTACGCACGCTGACGGTTGTCTCGACCCCGCACCCCGGCGCTCTCGCCACCACCCTGCGTACCGACGCGGATCAGCGCAGACGCTCGCACTACATGATCGACTGGCGCGAAACACCCGCGACCGAGGAGCACATGCTCGCGGACGATGCCCGAGTGCTTCGCGACCTGTACGCCGGAAAGGTCCCGGAAGACAGTGCCGAGGCCTACGTACGGCACCTGACCCGGCCGGGCGCGCTCACCGCGGCGCTGAACTGGTACCGGGCCGGCCGCCCCGACGGCGCGATCGGCATCATCGACGTGCCCACGCTGTACGTCTGGAGCACGGAGGACAGCGCGTTCGGCCCGGCGGCCGCGCAGGAGACCGGGCGGTGGGTCAAGGGGCCGTACCGGTTCGAGACGCTCCAAGGCGTCAGCCACTGGGTCCCCGAGGAGGAGCCCGAAACGCTGAGCCGTCTGCTGCTCGAACACCTGCGAGCGCACAGCGAGTACTGAACCGCAGCGCATACCCCGTCCGTCGACTCTCCGCAGAGGTGACCCGATGAAGTCAGCGCGCGCGGCCTGGCGCCGCCTCGAGCCCGTACACGCCATGATCTACTTCATCCCCGAGGGAAGGCGACGCTACGCCGACCTCGGACTGAGCGGACGCGCCGGGTATTTCACCTCCCGGAGCGCCGCGTTCGGGCGGGCATCCGCCGAGCTGGTCATCTCGACCTTCTACAACTTCAACCCCGCTCTCGTACGGCAGGCAGTCGACGGGGCCTGGGACACGACGACGCCGCAGCAGGTGCTGGACGCGCGGTACGCCGCGGCGGGCGAAGCCCTGCGGCGGGCGGGAATCCACGAACTGCCCACCCTGGACGAGGTCCTGGCGCTGACCCGCCGGGCCGCCGATGCGGCCTGCGAGCACGCGCAGGGCCGCCCGCTGTTCGCCGCGCACGCCGCGCTGCCCTGGCCGAAGGAGCCGGTACTGCAGCTGTGGCACGCCCAGACACTGCTCCGGGAGTTCCGTGGAGACGGCCATGTCGCGTGCCTGCTGAGCGAGGGCATCGGCGGCCTGGAAGCACTGGTTCTGCACGCCGCCACCGGCGAGGTCCCCGTCGACTTCCTCAAGGCGAGCCGCGCATGGCCCGAGGAGGAGTGGGCCGCCACCCAGGAGCGTCTGCGCGAACGAGGCCTGCTCGACGGCGACTCCCTCAGCCCGGAAGGCGTACTCCTGCGCCGGCACATCGAGGACCGCACCGACCGCCTGTCCCTTCCCGCCTACGCCGCCCTCGGTGACGCCGACTGTGAGCGTCTCGCCGAACTCGCGAGCCCCTTCGGCCGCGCCGTCGTCGACGCCGGCCTTCTCAAGCTCGGCTGACCGCACTTCTCATCCCGCTCCGCCGCGTGCTCGATCCGCCGGCACCGGTGACCGTGGAAGCCGTCCGTGAGCCCGGCGCGGCGCCCGCGCCGAGGTGCTGGATCGGCGCGGTCTCGGACTGCCCGGCACTGCGCGGTCGCCGCCTCGCTCCGAAGGACCTGCGCGGCTCCGCCCTCATCCCCTGGACTCATGAGGCGTGCCGTCGCGCGGGCACCGTGCATCTGGGCGGCACCCTGGAGAAGGCCGTCCGCAGGGAGGCGCAGACCGCCGCCGGTCGGATGCCCGAGCGCCCGTTCGTCCTGGTCGGCCGGCAGTACCTCACCGACTCCGGCCGGTCCCGCGGCGACGCCCACCCGGTCTGGGCGTACGCGCACGTCCCGCACGGTTGTCCCGGCAACGCCACGGAGGCGGTGCTGCGCCGGATCGAGAGGTTCGCGCCGGGCGTACGGGAGCGGATCGTGGGGCTGTCGGTGCGCTCGACCGCCGAACCGGCCCGGTACAACGCCGACCTCATCGGTGGCGACATCGTCGCCGGTGCCGACACCGCACGTCAGGTGGCACTGCGGCCCCCGGGTCGCACTCGACCCCTACCGCACCGGCATTCCTGGTGTCTACCTGTGCTCGGCGGCCACCATGGGCCTGCCCGCACCGTGGGGCGTCCGGACCCCGGGGCTGCGTGGGCCACGCTCTGCATCAGGTCCCGCAGTCGGGCGGACGCCCGTGCAGTGCGTTTCGTAACGCGCCTGATTCGTCGGTCATCTGATCGATCCCACGGACTGCCGCACGCGCCATTCTCACACCATGACTGACACCCCCGACCCCCGTTCCGCAGAACGCGAGCGCGGCCCCGAGCCGGCCGACGGCCCCGCCGGCGCGACCCGCAGAACCGTCATAGCCGCCCTGGGCGGTGCAACCCTCGGAGCGGCCGCTCTGGGTCTCACTGCCGCACAGGCGACCGCGGCCGCAGACCGGAACGACGCTGCCCAGCCCCCGGCCCGGACGGCCGCCGACTGCGTCCTCACACCCGAGCAGACCGAGGGGCCCTACTACCTGGACCTGGAGACGGTCCGCAAGAACATCACCGAGGGCAAGCCCGGCGTGCCGCTCACCCTCCGCGTCAAGGTGATCGACACCAAGACCTGCTCCGCACTGCCCGGCACGGCGGTCGACATCTGGCACTGCGACGCTCTCGGCGTCTACTCCGGATACGTGGCCGGCGGCTCCACCCCGGACACGACCTTCCTGCGCGGCGTGCAACTGACCGACTCCACCGGCGTCGCGGAATTCACCACCATCTACCCCGGCTGGTACGTCGGCCGTGCCCTCCACATCCACGTCAAGACACATGCCGGCGGCACTGTCACCGACGGGACGTACCACGGAGGCCATGTCTCCCACACCGGTCAGCTCTACTTCCCGGAGTCGTACAACAGCAGGATCGCCACGACGGCCCCCTACCGGAGCAACACGGCCACTCGCACGCTCAACGCCAGGGACGGCATCTACCGCAACGGCGGGTCCTCCACCCTGCTGACCCTCACGCAGATCGGCAGCGACCTCGGCAAGGGAGTGACCGGCACCGTTGTGCTCGGCGTCGATCCCGCCGCCACCCCCTGACGCTCCCGTCCCGGCGGTAGCCGGTCCGCTGCAACAACGCCGGCTACCGCCGCTTGCCGCAGTACTCGCGAGGGGACACGACGATGGGTGCGAGGATCTCATCGCGGGACTGGGCGGCCGGGAATCGGGGATGAGCGGGAGCATGACGTGTGAGTTGTGCGGCATACCTCTGACCGGGCGACCGCGCAGCGGTCGACCGGCTCGCTACTGCTCCGACGCCTGCAGACAACGGGCGTTCAGGCAGCGCGCCGCGCGCCAGGATTCCCGCCGGGCTCAGACGGCCGCGTCATCCCCCGCACAGAGCGCTGTCCCCCCGATCGCTGCCTCCCCGATCGCCCAGGGCCGCGGCCTGCCGCGGGCCCTCGACTCCTTCGTGGGCCGACGGGCGGAGCTGTCGCGTCTGCGCACCTTACTGAGGACGTCGCGGCTCCTGACCCTGACCGGTGCCGGCGGCGTCGGCAAGACGCGGTTGGCGCTGGAGTTCGCCAAGGGCCTGCCCGGCCACTACGGCCGGGTCGACCTGGTCGAGCTCGACGCGGTGCATGACGGCGCTGCGCTCACACAGTCCGTCGCCGCCGCGCTGGCCGTGGGTGAACGGGCAGGACGATCCGGTGTCGACGTCCTGGTCCACGCAATCAGCGACGCCCGTCGGCTGTTGGTCCTGGACAACTGCGAGCATCTGGCCGAACCGTGCGCCGGACTGATCGCGACCTTGCTGAGTCGCTGCCCTCGGTTACGGGTCCTCGCCACCAGCCGGGAGGCCCTGCGGGTACCCGGGGAGACCGTGCTCCGGGTCGGCGAGCTGTCGCTGCCGCCGGCCGACGCCGGAGACGACCCGGTGGCCCTTCTGCGGGCGGACGCTGTGCGGCTGTTCGTCGAACGTGCCTCGAGTTGCGCACCGGGATTCACGCTCCATCGCGGAAACGGCCGGACGGTTGCCGAGATCTGCCGCAGACTGGACGGCCTGACGCTCGCCGTGGAACTGGCGGCCCGCCGGGCCGGCACCCTCGCGCTGAACGACATCCTGGCAGGACTGGACGACCAGATGTCCCAGCTGTCCCTCTTGACAGGTGGACACAGGACCGGGCCCAGGCGCCACAGTGAGCTGGCCGCCACGATCGACTGGAGCCACCGGCTGCTCGATCCGGCCGAACAGGCGGTCTTCCGGCGCCTCGCGGTCGTCGTCGGCGGGTTCGACACGGCTGCGGCGCGGGCGGTCTGCGCCGGTGACGGCATCGCGCCGTCGCAGATACTCGGCATCCTGTGTGCCCTCGAGGCCAAGTCCCTGATCGCACCTGTCTCACGAGATGCGGAGACCGCACGATTCAGACAGCTGGGCGCCATCCGCGCCTACGCCCTGGAGTGCCTGCTCGCATCCGGCGAGCTGCGCACCACAAGGCACCGGGCCCTCGAGTGGCTGAACGGGCTGGCAGACCGGGCCGGCGACGAGGTGTTCGCCGACCAGGCCGGCAGCCCACTGGCCGTGGAACGGGACAATCTCGCGGCGGCTCTGGCCGACACCACCGTCCGCGACGGGGCCTCGCACCCACGGCTGGAGCTGGAACTGGCGCGCGTGCACTACCAGCAGGAGCAGCCGTCGGCCGCCCACGCGCTGCTGACGGGGCTGCTGCGGGAACCCGGCGGCCGGGCGCTCGGCGGGGCGGTACCGGCGCTTGCCGCGCGCGTGGCCTGCCAGCGAGCCGAACCGGCACAAGCACTGCGCCTCGGCGAACAGGCGGTAGCCATGGAGCGGACGCGCAACCACCCCGCCGGACTTGCCAACGCCTTGGACGCGCGGGCCGCGGCGCGGCTGTGCCGCGGGGAATTCGCCGCGGCCGTCACAGATCTGCGCGAGTGCGTGGATGTCGTCGCCATGCTGGGCAGACCGCAGGACACCGCGTGGTGCACCCATCACCTGGCCTGGGCGCTGCTCCAAGCGGGCGGGGAACTGGAGGCCGACGTTCTCATGTCCCGCTGCCTGCCCGTGCTCAGGGACCACGCCCCGTGGAGCCGGGTCGCGGCCGCTCTGCACACAGCGGGCGCTGTGCGGCTGGCTCTTGGCCATCTGGAAAGTGCCGAGGCGCTGTTCGCCGGAGTGCTGCGGATCGTCCCCGAAGCAAGTTTTCACGCGCTCTACCCGGTCGAGGGCCTGGCCCTCGTGGCCGCCGAGAGCGGCGACATGCGGCGAGCGCTTCTGCTGTACGAGGCGAGCGCCCAGGCACGCCGCCGACTCGACACCGTGTCCGAGGCTCCGTGGCGACGCCAGCTGGAACGAACGGTGGCTCGTGCCAGAACAGGGCTGCCGGCCGCCGCTCGGGACGCGGCCGTGAGCGGCGGCCGTCGCCTGCGCGGGGATCGGCTTGTCGCGTACGCGTTGCGGACACGCAGCGACGACCACCGAACGACGGCGGACGCCGTGGACGTCGTCGACGACCGGTCCACGCTCACCGGAAGGGAGTTGATGGTGGCCGAGCTCGTCGCCGAGGGACTGACCAACCGGCAGATCGCGGAGCGGCTCGGTCTTTCGACACGTACGGTCGCCACGCACCTGGACAAGGTGCGCGACAAGCTGGGCATGCGGTCACGCACGCAGATCGCCCTGTGGGTGACCGGTGCGGTACGGTCGCCGCTCGCAGGTGCTTCACCGACCCGGCCCACTGAGCCGGGCGTTCCGGCAGACGTACGCCATCCCCCCGCGGAAATACCGGAACAGCGCGCCCGGTGAGGGAGCGCACGAAATGTGGCAAGTAGGGCGCGCATGGTCAAGTGCCGTCTGTCCACGGTCGTTGATGCCGGCGCATCCTGGTCGGCGGAGCCGTGCGGGAACGGATGGGCAGGGAGGGGCGGACGCATGCGTGCGACCGTGCTGCCTGTGGTGCGGGGCGTCGTGGACCGACACGCGCCGAGCGAACGGCAGTTGGTCGAGGACCTGGCGGGTCTGGACTACGGCCTGGTGGTACGGCGGATGCGGCAGGCGTCGTCCGGCGGGCGGTCCGACCCGCTGGGCTTCGGCTGGACGACATCGCGACCGTGATCACGCCCTTCGTACTGCTGGTGGTCGACGAGGCGTGCCGCGCCGCCGTCGCGGACGGGACCGGACGGCTGATGAACCGGGCCACGAGCGCCCTCGGACGGCTGCGCCCGTCCGCCCGCCGCACGGCCGCCCCGCCCGAGGTGCCCGACTTCGTGCGGGAGCAGTTGGCGTCCTTACGGCGGCGGGTGCGTGAGGAGGTGATCCGGCGCGGCCTCTCCGGCAGCGACACCGACGCCCTCGCGGACAGCGTGGTCGCACGGCTGGCCTTGGCGGGCACGGAGGACGCGCGGGACGCCGGGTCCAGTGAGCCCGGCGAGTCCGGTGAGCCCGATGGATCGGCTGAACCGGATGCGTCGGGCGACGGTGGTGGTCGTCAGGAGGACGGAGCGGTCCGGTGAGCGGGGGTACGGCGGCGGCTGCGCCCCGTGCGGCCCCCGTGCCGTCGGCCCCCGACCCGGGCGCGCTGCCCGCCGGGACCACCCTGCGCTTCCTCGTCCTGGTCGTGGCGATGGCGGCGGCCACGCACGAGATGCTGAGCGGCATTCTGCGGCCGTACCCTCCCCAGAGCGTCACGTTCGTCTGCGAGTTCGCAGCGGGCTACGCCAGTTCAGCAGCCCGAAGATCCAGCCGACGAGCGCGCCGGGCAGCGCTCCGGTGGCTGCGCCGTGGAGGGCGGCCGCGCCGTACCCCACTCGACCGATCACCTGTTCCACCAGGCGTACGTCCCGACCGGTGATCGCCACCTTCTGAACGGGAAAGCCCTGGTCAGCGAGGTGGTCGACGGCACGTTCGGCTTCCTGGTACGTCGCATTCGAAGCCCAGGGCAAACGGATTGATTCTTGCCCTGGCGCAGGTCGCTGCCCTCGGGCCGTACCGCGCCGAGGCCGGCCTCCTGTCGAACGACGACGCGCCGGCCGGCGTCGCCGGAACCGCGGACGCGGCCGAGGCCGAGGCCGAGGTGCAACCCCGGAAGCCGCGGAGACCGACGGCCCCGTGATCCTTCCCGTGCGCCCCCTGGTGCTGGGGGGCGTCCGGTCCGCGCAGCTCCGAGGGCGTGCTCGGCCACCTGGTGGTGTCGTCCCGGTTCCCACCCGGGAGCAGGACCACTTCCCCGCCGGCGACCAGGCCGCCGGGTCAGCTGGGCATGGGGTGGTGCGCCCGGGCGAACTGCTCCACGACGGCGGCGCAGAAGGCGGGCAGGTCGGCCGGGCCGCGGCTGGTGACCAACTGCCCGTCGACGACCACCTCTTGGTCGGCGACGACTTCCGCGCCGGCGTTGCGCAGGTCGGTGCGGATGCTGGGCCAGGAGGTCAGGCGGCGGCCGCGCACGGCGTCGGCTTCCGCCAGGGTCCACGGGCCGTGGCAGATCGATGCGACCGGTTTCCCGCTGGCCATGAAGTCCTTGACGAACTGCACGGCGTCGCGGTTCATGCGCAGTTGGTCGGGATTCATGGTGCCGCCGGGCAGGAGCAGGGCGTGGTAGTCGTCGACGGAGGCGTCGGCGACCAGGCGGTCCACGGGGAAGGTTCCGGCCGGGTTGAGGTCGAACTGTCGGGCCTGGATCTCGCCGGGGTGGAGCGAGACGATCTCGGTCTTCGCCCCTGCGCCCTCCAGCGCACCGCGCGGCCGGTCGAGTTCCACGCGCTCGACGCCGTCGGTGGCCAGAATTGCCACCCGCATCCCCCGGAGTTCCTGTGTCATGGTACGGCTCCCTTCACGAGTCGCTGGTTGTACTGGGCGGGGGGCGGGGACACCCGGCAGGGCCCGTCCGGATCCTGTTTCCGTACCCGGGACGGCAAGGCCCGGCCGAAGGTGCCCCGAGCGCATGTCTGCGCGCGGTCAGCGAATGCTGCCGTCCGGGGGAGGCGACCTTCGTCCCACCCGCCGACCACAGCGATGGCCCCGGTGACCTTCACCGACTGCACCAGGCCGTTCAGGGGCATATCGGCGTGCTCGTTACCATGCGGATCGTGCGCCTGGTGGCCCACGCACTCGCAGTCGTGGTCGGCCCCGAGTCCGTTGGTGTGCTGGTTCGACCCGGTCGGGGGGATCGGTCCTGGCATCGTCGATTTCGTTGTGCTGATCTTCACCAGGACTACAGCAGGCGGTCGAACACCGCGGTCACGCCCTCCCAGTGGTTGGTCTGCGGGTTCTTGATATCCGGATACACGATTTTGAACGTCTCGGCGAGGGCGACGCTCAGACCGCCGATGATCTCGGGGTAGCGCTCTTCGGTCTCCTGGGTGGGTGTCCTGTCGAGGGGAGGGTGCGCGGCGAGCTGTTCCAGGATCGGCTTCAGCTCGACCTCCTCGTCGAGCCGCCGGAACCGGTGGATGCTCTCCTGAAGGCCCTTGGTGATCGGCAGGTCCCACGGTTCGACGGTATCCCGGCCGTTGGCCTTGGCCGACGCCTGCGCGACGACCAAGAGGTCGTAGAGCTTGGCGTCGACGAAGTCGCCGCACCGCTTCAGGTCGTTCTTGTCCACGTCGAGGTCTGCGGCGGCGCGGAAGAACCTCTCGAACTTCGACACACCCGTCACGGTCATGCCTCTCGCCTCCTCACCGGGAACCGGACGGCGTCGTACGCTCCCGCCCGCGCCGTCATCGGCTGTTACCCGGTCGAGATTCGCAGAGCCCCCTGCTGAGCGCCTCCGCACCCCAGGCCGAAAAAGGGCACCCCCTCTTCCCCTGGCAGAGCAGCACGAAGTGCGCAGGCATCCCTCGGCCAGCCGTACGGCCGTCCGTCCATCCGTCCGCAGGGGACTGCGCGGCGTTGCAACGCCTCGCACGAGATTGCACAGGCACGGCGCCCTGACACACATCCGGCAGACCGGCGCCGGCGTCCCCATTTCGTGGCGGAGGCCGTCTGCACTCGTACCCGGAGGTCTATCGAGCCCACCGCTTTTCCTCCCGCCGGGAGCAGGCAGGGTCTGGCCCACGACCGGAGCATGGAGACGTCAGAGTTCCCTCCCTTCGGTGGCTGTCCCGAGTCCCCGCCAGGGAGCTGCACAGCTTGCGAAAGAGGACGGCTCATGGACTACAACACCTTCCTCGACACCATCACCCGGCGCGCCCCCGTCCCCCCGGAGAAGGCGGAGCCCCTCACCCGCGCCACCCTGGAAACCCTCGCCGAGCGCCTCACCAGGGGTGAGGCGGAGGACCTCGCGTCCGAACTGCCCAAGCCGCTGAAGGAACCGCTGGTCTCGCCCACTCCGGAGGCCGAATCCTTCGGACTCGACGAGTTCATCAACCGGGTGAGCAGGCGAGCAGAGGTGAGCCCGGACGACGCCCGCGAGGGTGTACGGGCCGAGCTGAGCACCCTGAGGGACGCGGTCAGTGACGGAGAGTTCCGCCACGTGATGTCCCAGCTGCCCCGAGACTTCGAGGCTCTCGTCGGCGCCCCGGGCTAGGAAGAGCCATGACCGACGAGGTCGGCGCCATCATCGAGGAGACGGAACCGGCCGTACTCACGGCGGCCACCGTCACACTGGTCGAGGGACCGACGTTCTGCGTCTCGAGCACCTCCGGGGACATGGAGGCCGAGGTGCCGCAGGGGCTCTTCTTCCGCGACATGCGGGTCATCTCCGACTGGCAGATCCGGGTGGACGGCCACCGGCCGCACCACCTCACCGTGCTTTCCCAGGACCCCTACAGCACCACGTTCGTCTCCCGCGTCCCGCCACACGGCTCGCAGAGCGAACTCCTGCTGGAACGTCGGCGCTACGTCGGTGAGGGGATGCGCGAGGACCTCCGGTTGCGCAACCTCAGTAGGCGTCCGATGACGGTGCCGGTCTCCCTGCGGGTGGGCGCCGACTTCGCCGATGTGTTCGCGGTCAAGGAGAGCCGCGTACGCGTGGTGGGCGAGATCACGGCCGCGCCCACCGGCAAGGCTCTGGAACTCGTGTTGCACGCGGACGATTCCCTGCGCGGCGTGCGGGTGGAGAGCAGCGATGCCACCGCACGGCCGGACGGACTGGATTTCCTGGCCGAGCTGCCGGCGCGCGGCGAATGGCACACCACCGTGCTGGTCCGCCCCAGCGTCGACGGCGAGGAGGCCGGCGGCGTCTTCCACCCGGGGACACCGGCGGTCGTCAGCATCCCCACGGGCTTGTTGCTCAGGTAGGGCGGGTCGTGGTCGGCCAGGAGAGCGAGCCAGTCCACCGCGTTCTTGAACGCGCCGCTGACCGACCCGTGGTACGTCGGGCTGCTCCACAGCAGGCCGTCGGCGGCCTGAACGGCATCCGCGAGCCGGCGGGCGGACGGAGGGATGCCGTGCTCCGACGTGTAGAACGGAAGATCCAGCCGCTTGAGGTCGATCACCTGGATGTCGGCGCCCGCCTCGGCCGCCCCCTCGACCGCCACACACAGTGCGGTGAGGCTGGTCGACGGAGTGCGCAGCGAACCACCCATGCCGACGACGAGCGGGAAGCGCGCCATCCTGTCAACTCCTTCAGAGCATCTCCAGAGGCGTGGGCCCGCTGGGCGGCGGGAACGCCTCATCGAGGGTGTCGAGTGCCTCGGCAGGAAGATGGAGGTCCGCCGCGCCGCGGTTCTCCCGAACGTGGTCAGGTGATCCGGAACGCGGGATCGCGGCCACCCCCTGTTCCAGCACCCAGGCGAGTGCCACCTGGGTTGGCGTGGCTCCGAGGGCCCGGGCCACGGCACCCAGAGCTTCGACCTTCAGCAACCGCCCCTGCTCGATCGGGGAGTAGGCCGTGACCGTCACCCCGGCCCCGCGGCACCAGGGGAGCAGATCCCACTCGATGCCGCGCCGGGAGAGGTTGTACAGCACCTGGTCGGCGGCCACGGCGTCGCCGCCGGGGAGGGCGGTCAGCTCGACCATGTCGGCGACGTCCAGATTGCTCACACCCCAGTAACGGATCTTCTCCGCCTCCATCAGGTCGGTGAAGCCCGCAAGGGTCTCCTCGAGTGGCCACCGTCCCCGCCAGTGCAGCAGGTAGAGGTCCAGCCGTTCCGCACGGAGCCGCCGCAGGCTGCCCTCGCAGGCGGCGACGATGCCTTTCCGGTCGGCGTGGCCGGGCAGCACCTTGCTGACGAGGAAGACCTCCTCCCGGCGTCCCCGGAGGGCCTCCCCGACGAGCTCCTCGGCTGCGCCGTCGCCGTACATCTCCGCCGTGTCGACGACGGTCATGCCCAGGTCCACGCCCAGCCGCAGCGCGGCGATCTCCTGTTCACGCCGGGCCGGGTCCTCGCCCAGGTACCAGGTGCCCTGCCCGAGCGCCGCGATCTCCTCACCGGAGGGGAGGGCGATCGTTCTGGCCGAATCAGCAGACATCCCGTGCCTCCCGTCCGCCGCGGATCCGTGTCACGCGCTCCCGCGCCGAGTTCCCAGGTCCGCGCCTCCCAGACAACCGGTGCCGCATGCGCCGCAGGGAGGTCAGGAGGGGCGAGCGGACTGCCCCGGGAGCGCGCCCGCGTTCCCTCGTTTCGGTGACTCCGGTCGACGGGACGGTTGCTGACCCCGGTCTGCTCATCCGGTGTGGTGGCCAGGAGCGGCTCGCCCGACGGCTGAGACCACCCGCCGGACAGCAGCCCAGCCCGGCGGTTTTCCGGCGGGTCCGGTGCCGGGACGATGCCGCGGAACCCATACCCGGAGCGCCCGAGGACTGATCCGGCACCGCACGGGGGTCGGCAAGGTGACGGCTTCGCCGTCCAGCCCGGCGGGGAGGGCCTCGACATCCGCGTGGACGACGACGTCGTCGGGCGTGGCGAGACGGGCAAGGCCGCGGGGTTGCCCGCTGCGGAGCCTCGCGGCCGTCTCGGCGGGCGTCTCCGCCCTGGCGGCCAGCACTCCCAGGAGGCCGGAGTCGAGCTGCGCCCGTCTGCCGAGACCGGCCAGGTCATCCATTTGGTAAGGGTTGTTGCTCACCAGCACGGCATCCGGCCGTTCCACGGTGAGCAGCCCGGCGCGGACCACCATCTCCGGACCCTCGTGGCGGGCCAGGAACTCCGGAAGGACGCGCACCGCGGTACCGAGTTTGTCGTCCCGGTAGGCCGGGTCCTGGACCAGAGCGGCATAGGCACCGAAGGACACGTTGTTGACGAAGACCCGCTCGCCTGCGAACCCCAGGTCCACGCGCAGCTCGATACCGTCCGTCAGGGCCTCCAGCGCGGCCGAAGGGTCCGCACGGTCCAGACCCAGATCCATCGCGAAGTGGTTGCGGGTACCGACCGGAATGACCACGAAGGGGAGGCCGCTTTCCGCGGCGACCCCGGCAACCAGTGCCTGGGTGCCGTCTCCACCGGCCACGCCCAGCAGATCCGCCCCGTCATCCACCGCCCGGCGGGCGATCTCCGCGAGGTCCTGGGGTCGGGACGGGTCGACCAGGAACACCTGAGCCCCCAGTGCGCGGGCCTTGTCCGCGACGCGGAACCGGCTCGCCTTCCCTCCGCCCGCACGCGGATTGACGATCAGATACGGCCGCCGTACAGCGGCCACCGGCCGGGACGCCTCACCTGTCCTCTCCGTCATGACAGGGTCCAGGAGGCGACGATCGTCAGTCCGGCCCATGCCACTGGTGGCGGGAGAGCCGCCGCCACCACCGCTGCTGATCGCCCCGCCCCCCACGGGCCCGGTTCAGCGAGCACGCCGGCAGCCATCGCCTCCATGACCATCCCTTCTACGGTGACGCGTCACGGCCTGCCGCGGCGGCTGTGACGATACGGCTGCGCCGATCAGTGCTGGGCGTGCGGACGCGCGTGGAACAGATGCCGCCGTTGGGTCGCCGTGCCCTGAGCGAGCTGGCCGATCTCGACGCGGGTCCTGATGGCTCGGATCACTTCGGTCAGGCCCAGAACTATGGCCATGACGCCCGCTACCAGGGTGAGTGCCGCGATCGAGGCGAACGGCATGATGATCATCACGACGCCGGCCAGAGCACCGATGATGCCGAAGGCCACGTGCCAGCCGCGGGCCGGCATGTGCTGATCGGAGGCCGCCGCGGCCGTCTCCGTGGTGCCGCGCAACAGCCAGCCGAAGCCGATCCACAGGGCGAGCAGCAGGATCGACTCCAGGGTGCCCCGGAAGCAGATCAGCCCCAGGAGGATGGAGGCGGCGCCGGTGAGGAAGTGCAGTACACGAAGATGCCGGCGGACGTGCGTACCGAAGGCGGCGGCGAGCTGGAAGACACCGGTGCCCAGCAGGTAGACGCCGAAGAGGATGCCGACGACGCGGAGTGTCGCGCCCGGCCAGACGAGGGCGATGACGCCCAGGGCGATCGTGGCGAAGCCCATGGTGAGCAGGATCTGCCAGCCCATGTTCGCCAGGGCGGCCATGCCTTCGCCCGAGGGGCCCTCCTGTGGTTCGGCGGCGCGTGGGGGAACGCGGTCGGGGGAATCGGAAGGCGATGTCATGACATCTGCCTCCTTCTGGGAGCAGCGTCGTCACACTCGTACGTTTCCATCCTCACCCGATCAGCCGCATCTCGCTCTGTGAAGAAGTTCGGGGTTCATCGCCCACCAGGTCCTCCACGAGCAAGCTCCTTGCCCGCTCACCGACGCGAGCCGTCGATGTCGACCAGGAGGTGCCGGGGGCCGCGCAAGATCTGGTGGTGCCGGTACGGCGGCGGGTCCTCCACGAGCCGAGGGTTCTGCACCCGGCGGACGAACTCGCCGACCGCGAGCTGAACTTCGAGCCGCGCGAGCGGAGCACCGAAGCAGAAGTGGATGCCCTGAGAGAATCCGAGGTGCTGGTTGTCGGATCGGCGAGCGGCCTGGCCCAGTGGGGTTCGCCCGTCACCCGCGACTTCCTGGGCACCAACCCCTCCCCCGCCACACTCCGCGAGGTCATGACGGCCCCGCAGCCGGAGCTGTCGCGGCGCGGTAGCTCCCCGGAGATCAGCCCTGCTCGACGGGTCGTGATCACTCGTACGGCGAACGACCGCCATCGACGTGCGGCTCAGCCGACGAGCTGCTGGCCTCCGTCGATGTCGTACGTCGCGCCTGTGAGGGCGGTGTTGGTCATGATGTGCACGGCGAGCGCCGCCACGTCCTCGGGTACGACCACGCGGCCGATCGGCAGCGTGGCGCGCAGTTCCTCGCGACGGGTGTCGAGTGCGTCGCCGAGCAGCCGGGCCGACAACGGCGTGTCCACGAAGCCGGCGGCGACGAGGTTCACCCGGACCGGCGCGAGTTCGAGTGCGAGGCTGGCCGTGAACGCGGGCATCGCGGCGGTGACCGCGGGGGCGGCACCAAGAGCGCCCCGGATCCGGCGGGCTCCCGTGCCGCCCAGGAGCAGCAGCGTGCCGCCCGGCCGCACGAGTGCCGGCGCAGTGGCGCGCGACCTCGAGTCCGAGCACCATGTGGTCGCTGAGCGCCCGGCGCGCCTGCTCGGCGTCCATGTCCAGAAGACGGCCGTAGGACGGGCCGCCCGCGGTGACCATCACGTGGTCGACCGGCCCTGGCAGCTGCTGGAAGAACCGCTCCAGCTGCACCGGGTCGTGCGCGTCGAAGGCCGCGGTGCTGAGCGCATCGGCCTCCTTGCCCGCGGTGATCAGCCGTTCCGGGTCCCGTCCCGTGAGGACCACGCGGGCGCCCTGGTTACGGGCGAGCCGTGCGGTCGCGAGCCCGATACCCGCGCTCCCGCCGATGACGACGAGGGTCTGCCCGTGCAGGGCCTGGTCGCGGGAGCCGTACCCCGCGGGCGGCTCAACGGTCATGGATCCTCCTGCGCTGCGATCTTGCCGAGGTTGTCCTGAGGACCGGTCCAGCACCTCGTCGAGCTGCGGCAGGAACCAGGCGGTGACCCACTGTCGGCAGCCCCGTCAAGCCGAGTCGCCATCCCCTCACCGTTCGACCGGGTGCGGCAGAGCATGCTTGACCTGCCACCACCAGCGTGCCTCGAACGCCGCAGCGACGCATGTGAGACGGCTCCCGGCTGGGTCCCCACAGAGCGACCTCCGCCGAGATGACGTACGAGGCACCCAGGAACACCGGCGCAGGCGCTGACCTGGTCCCACGGAGGGTGCTTCAGCTGAGGCCCCCGGCACGCCGTGGCCGCACCGCCGGCGCACCAGCAGGGCCGCTTCCCCTACCCACCGCCTTCTTCCCGGCCGTCTTCGAAGACGAACAGTGGCTTGGTGCCGTGTGCGGGTGCTTCGGCGAGCGCGACGGCTTCAGCGAAGTCTTCGAGCGGGAACGGCTGGCCCTGGGGAATGCTCAGCACCTCATCGGCGACCAGGCCGCGCACCTGGGCCAGTGCGCGCAGCGCGTCCTCCGACGAGGCGGTGCCGAACCAGCGGTTCAGCCAGAAGCCACGTACCGTTTCGGTCTCGTAGATGACCGAGCGCGCCTGAAGCGGGATCGTCAGCGCCGCCGGGTCGGTCTGCCGGTGGGTGGAGAGCGCGCCGTAGACCACGGCCTGCCCTCCGGGAGCCAGTGCCCGGGACACCTGGGCACCCACGGGGCCCGCGACACAGTCGACGGCCTTGCGCACGCCGGCCGGTCCCGCTATCTCGGTCACACGCTGCACCAGGTCCTCGTCCTCCGTGCAGATGACCTCGTTTCCACCGAGTGCCTTGATCTCCTCAACGGCAGCACGTCGCCGCACGACGTTGATCGTGCGAATCCCCAGATGCCGGGAGAGCTGGATGACGAGCCGGCCGACGGTGGAGCCCGCGGCCGTCTGCAACAGCCATTCGCCCGGCTGTACTTCGAGTTCGCGCGTCACGAGGAGCAGCGCGGTCAGCGGATTGACGGCGAGTTGGCAGGCGCTGGAGTCGCTCAGATGCTCAGGGACCGACAGCAGCCTGTGTGTGCCGGCCACGAGGTATTCCTGCCAGGTGCCGGCCGTAGGGGGGCCGGGTACAGCCGGGACGACAGCGGCCACCACGCGCTCACCGACCTTCAGCCCCTCGGTTCCCGGCCCCAGGGCCGCGATACGGCCCACGCACTCCATGTGGCCCCCGACAGCGGGAAATTCCGGGGTGAAGCCGTAGCGGCCTCGCAGCACGTGGAG
Organism: Streptomyces sp. NPDC028722; assembly: GCF_040637655.1. NCBI lineage: Bacteria > Bacillati > Actinomycetota > Actinomycetes > Kitasatosporales > Streptomycetaceae > Streptomyces > Streptomyces sp. NPDC028722. The sequence goes on along the minus strand of NZ_JBEZWU010000011.1, from coordinate 88,009 downwards.
GTCACTCGCGTGAACCGGGGTCGCCTTCACCCGGATCAGTGCCTGACCCGCATCCGGCGTGGGAACCGGCCGGGACTCCAGCCGCAGGACATCGGTGGGCTCGCCGGCCTCTACGGCTACGAGCGCGCGCATGGATCGGGGCATGAGTGGCCTTTCGTCTCCCGGTCCGCGAGGCCGGCGGGCGCTCCGGGCAGTGCGACGCCGGGGCCGAAGCGCTCGCCGGTGCCGAGGCTGCGATCGGCATCCGTCTCCTTCGGACCCTCACCGACACACTGAGGTGATCATGTAAGTGCTGCTCCCCGAAGGCCCGCAGCCACGTCACGGTGCGGGCCCAGCCGGAACGCCCCGCCGGGTCGCGTCGGCCGCACCGCCGCCTCCTGACGGCGGTGTGCTCGGCGGCCGCGCGAGTCCGCGAATCCTCGTCGCGCACCACTCGACCCTGGTGCGGGTGGGGCTGAGAGCCGTGCGGACGTCCCGGACGCCATGGACGTCACGGACGCCACGGACGCCCCTACCGACTGCGGGACTGCGGTCCTCGGTCCCTCAGCGCTTGTGGCCGTTCCCGTGTCCGTTCGGATGCAGGACCACCTTGGTCCAGCCCTCGTCACGGGCGTCGAAGTGCTCGTAGGCGGTGGGGGCCTCGTCCAGGCTGAGTTCGTGGGAGACGACGAAGCTCGGCTTCGCCTTCCCGCCGGCGATCAGATCCCGCAGCGCCCGGTTGTACTTCTTCACCGGCGCCTGCCCGGTGCCCATGTGCTGGCCCTTGAACCACATCATGCCGAAGTCGATCGGGACCTTGCCGTGCGCCTCCAACTCGCCCTGGGCCTCGGCACCGCCGGGGTCCTCGGGCAGGAACACGCCCACCACGCCGATGTCGCCCGTGAACCTGACCGAGTCGATCAGTCCGTTGAGCGTGAGGCTGGCGTCCTCGTGTCCCTCGGGGTCGTGTGCCTGGTAACCGACGCACTCACAGCCGTTGTCGGCGCCCAGACCGAGGGTGGCTTCCTTGACGACCTCCGCCGGCTTCTGCTCGGCGGTGTTGATCGGGATGGCGCCGATCTCCTCCGCCTTGCGCAGCCGGTCGGGCTGGTGGTCGGCCACCCAGACGCGGCCGGCGCCCTTGAGGAGGGCGGAGTAGGCCGCCATCTGCCCGACGGGACCGGCCCCGAAGACGATGGTCTGGTCGCCCGGTTTGACGTGGGCCATCTCGGTGGCGTGATAGCCGGTGGGGAAGATGTCGGCGAGCATCACGTAGTCGGTCTGCCGCTCGGCGGCATCCTCGCCCAGACGCAGCGCGTTGAAGTCGCCGTAGGGCACGCGCAGCAGTTCCGCCTGGCCGCCCTGGTAGGGGCCCATGTCGGCGAACCCGTAGGCGGCTCCGGCGAGGGCCGGCTCCGGCTGCATGGTCAGGCAGTAGTTGGTCAGACCCCGCTCGCACTGCTTGCAGAAGCCGCAGGCGATGTTGAAGGGCAGAACAACATACTCGCCGACCTGGACCTTGCGGACGGCCGAGCCGACCTCCACGACCTGGCCCATGTTCTCGTGTCCCAGGGTGCGGCCGGACTCGAACGAGGTGCGGCCCTCGTACATGTGCAGGTCCGAACCGCAGATGTTGGTGGTGGTGATCTTGACGATGATGTCGCAGGGGTGTTCGATCTTCGCGTCCGGTACGTCCTTCACCGTGACCGTTCGCGGTCCTTCATATACCGCTGCTTTCATGATGACTTCCCTTGGTGTCGCGGCATGACCGCGGCACGGCCGTGATGGAGACGGCGCGAAGCCCTGACTCTTGGAAGTGTCGGTACGACGGGGTCCATGGCTCCGGCACACGCCTTCGCGGGTCGTTCCCCCGGATCAGGTGGAACGGTGGTGCCGCCGCCGGCCCGCCGGACGGATCTTCGGCGCCTCGGCGGCGTGCCGTCCGGGTCCCCGTCGGCCTCCGGCGCGAAACAACCACGCACCGATCGATCAGCGCAATCTTCGGCCCCGGACGGCCACCGCTCACGACGCGCCTCCGGCTCAGGTCACCGGCTGGTCACCGTCGTCGTCCTGGAGCGAGTTGCGACGTTCCTGTTCGCGCTTGGAGTAGGCGGCTGCCCGGATCGCCTCGTCGCTCTCCAAGCCCGATCCCAGCGCACCGCCCACCGTGGCGATCGAAGCGACGAACCAGGACAACGTCCAGTACTCCGTGCCGTGCAGCGGGGTGCGCGTCATGGAGGCGAACACCCGGTCGTTGAGGATGAACAGCGCCCACACCAAGCTGACGACCAACAGACCCACGTAGCAGACGAGCACCCCGATACCCACGGTCACGACCGTCGAGGCGTTGTAGAGAGCCGCCCTCTTCCTCGCCTCCGGCGAGACCTCTGCCGCTCGATGCCACAGCTGCGCGTCCACGATCAGCCAGCCGATCATGAGCACGACAGACCCGACCATGGCGATCACGAGGCGCGGCACGCTCAGGGCCTGGGACAGGCTCCAGATGGTGGAGTTCACGGTGGCGACGGCTCCCGTGGCGAGTGCGGCCGCCAGGGCTTTCGACAGACCCGGCACCAACCGCCACGGCCGGTTGGCGCGGACCATACCGCCGAGCACCCTCAGGTAACCGCGCGGCCCGGTGGTGACGTACCGGAGATCAGCGGTCTCCTCCTCACTGACCGGGCCCCGGTGGACAGGCGCGAGACGGCCGACGAAGGGCCCCAGTGGCGGCGGATCTCGCGGAGGTTCCCCATCCCCGGTGGCTCGCGCGCCCGCCAGGCCGAGGACGGCCTCCTCCACGGCCCGCCGGGCCCTCGTCTGTAGCCGCAAGCCCCCCAGCGGAGGAAGGGACAGCAGTGCCAAGCCGTGTTCGTGACTCAGATCCACAACGAGCTTGCGCCCGTGCGAGTGCAGCGGGAGGTCGGTGAGGGCCACGACGATGTCCCAGTTCTCCGCTCTCGCACGGTCCATGATCCGGCGCATCAGGGTGTGCGGGTCCTCCGTCCCCGCGGTGAAGGGCTCACTGACCACCTTGACGTCGAAGCGCCGCCCCTGGCCCGACTTCTCGGCCAGCCGAGCGGGAAGTTCCGGGGCCATGCGCCGCGCGATCTCCGTCGGCGCGTCCGGATCCGCCAGGAGAACTACGACCGTAACGCCCTGAGGCGACACCGGCATGACTGGCCCCTTCTCGTCGCCCCCGCGATCGCAAGTGCCCACAGGATGCCTCCGAGGCCACGTCGACGCCGCGTGACACGCTGGCCCCCGCCGGCAGGTACCGGCGGCACGGCCAGATCTCCTCGTCCTCCCGGTACAGGCCTGCTCCCCCACCGGGCCCGGGCCACGATCGCGTGCGCACCGCGAAGACCCGCTCCGGCCCCGACCCGCCCCACCGCACGCCGCGCCACCGGTCCCGGCGGTGCGCTGGGCGCCCGCCGGGGAGGGCGACCGTGCACCGGGTCCGGCCACCAACGGGGTCCGTCAGCGGGCAGGGTCAGCGCCAGGCCACGGGCCGGCCCGCCACCGGCCGAGGCCCCTCGGGGCCCGCGGTGCGGACCAGGTTGCCGTTCTTTTCCCGGTGCTCGTGCACGAGGCGGATCGCCATGGCACCCTCACCGGCCGCCGAGGCCACCCGTTTGACCGAGCCGCTCCTGACGTCGCCGGCGGCGAAGACCCCGGGAAGGGTGGTCTCCAGCAGCAACGGACCACGGCCGTGCGAGTCCCACCGGGCCGCGTCGGCCGCCGCGTGGGCGTCGGCGCCGGTGAGGACGAAGCCCTTCTCGTCCAGGGCCAGCACGCCCATGAGCCAATCCGTGTGCGGCCGGGCCCCGATGAACACGAACAGCGCCGTGGCCGGCAACTCCCGGCGCTCACCGCTCGCGTCGTCCTCCACGATCAGCGACTCCAGCTTCTGCTCCCCGCGGACGCCCCGGACTTCGGTATGGAGCAGCACCTCGATCTTCGGGTGCCGTTCCACCTGGTCCACCAGGTAGCGCGACATGTCCGCGTGCAGGTCACCGCCCCGGACGAGGAGGTGGACCCTGGACGCGTGGTGGGCGAGGAACAGCGCCGCCTGCCCGGCGGAGTTTCCGCCGCCGACCACGGCGACCGGATCCGCCTGGCAGAGACTGGCCTCGTGGACGGTCGCCGCGTAGTAGACGCTGATGCCCTCCAGACGGTCGATGCCGGGCACCTCGAGCCTGCGGTACCACACGCCCGAGGCGAGCACCACGGCGCCCGCCCGGGTCCGGGACCCGTCCGTGAAGGTGACGACGTACTCGTCGTCCTGCGGGGTGAGCCCGCTGACCTGGGCCGGCACCACGAGGCGAGCACCGAACTTGTCGGCCTGGAGCACCGCGCGTTCGATGAGCTCGCCCCCGGAGATGCCCGAGGGGAAGCCGAGGTAGTTCTCGATGCGGGACGAGGTACCGGCCTGGCCTCCGGTGGCCACGGCGTCGACGGTGATCGTGGTGAGGCCGTCGGAGGCACCGTACACGGCGGCGGCGAGTCCCGCGGGGCCCGCGCCCACCACCATCACGTCGCATCGCCCGGTCTCCGGTGCGGAGGCGGGGGCGGGCAGCCCGATGAGCCGGGCGAGTTCGGCGTTGCTCGGATTGCGCAGCACCCGCTCGCCGTTCCAGATCACCACCGGAGTCTCCTCGGGACGGATGGCGAACCGGCGCAGGAGCGCCTCCGCCTCCTTGTCCTTCTCCAGATCCACCCAGCGGTGGGGCAGCCGGTTGCGAGCGGCGAACTCACGCAGCCTCAGCGTGTCCGGTGAATAGCACGAGCCCAGGATCCGGAAGCCGGCGCCGAGGCCGATGAGCAGATACCTGCGCCCCAGGTAAGCGCGGAGGATCAGGTCGCCGAGGACGGGATCCCGGCCGACCAGCGCGCGTTGCCGCTCCACCGGTACGGCCAGGATCTCGCCCGCCTCGCGCACCACGGCGGTGTCGAACGCCGTCTCGCCCTCCAGCAGCGCGAGTTCACCCAGGAACCTGCCGGGCCCGTGCACCGCTATCGTGCGCTCCTCGGGGCCGCCGTAGTCCTGGAGCATCTCGACGGTCCCGCTGAGGATCACGAGGAACTCCCGGAACGGCTCACCCTCGCGATACAGCACCTCGCCCTCGCTGGTCCGGCGGCGCTCACCGTGCGCGGCCAGGCCCTGGAGCTGCTCCGGTGTCAGGCGCGGGAACGCCCCGTACCGGTCCGGTGTCTCGCGGACCGCACCATGCCCCTGCTCGGCCGCGCTCATCAGACCAGGGCCTCGTGGACGAAGCACCAGCGCCAGTCCTCCCCCGGCTGAAAGGACCGCACGACGGGATGACCGTCGCTGCCCGCGTGCCGCCTGGCGTGCCTGTTCGGCGAGGAGTCGCAGCAGCCGACGTGCCCGCAGGTGAGGCAGAGCCGCAGGTGCACCCACGGCGATCCCTCCCTGAGGCACTCCTCGCAGCCTTGCGGGGTACGGGGCGTCACCGGGCGCACCATCGCCAGGTGCGGGTCGGGAATCGTGGCCATGAGAATTCTCCTTCCGTGGCGGGGACTGCTCGGTCGCGGCGCGCGTCGGTCTCCTCCGGCCAGCGGCGCGGCTCCGGGGTGAGGGCGCCACCAGCCCGGCGGGACATGCCCGCTCCCTTGCGGACAAGGACCAGGTCGACACCGCCGTGACCTGGAAGCGCTGCGCGAGGGCGGCGACCGGTCGATGCCGGAGCCGCGGTTTCGTGGGGCTCCCGCCGTGGCCGGCCCATCGTGTTCAGCCTCCCGCGGTGGTGTGCCGGCCCGCCATCGCCTGCTCGACCCACGACCGCAGGACGTGCGCGGGTGCGGCGCCGGCCTGCCGGGCAACCGTCTCACCCTGGTCCAGGACGAGCAGGGTCGGCACCGCCTGCACCTCGAACCGCCGGCTGAGCCGCGGGTTCTTGTCGACGTCGACCTTGACGAGCTTGATCCGTCCGGCGAGGTCACGGGCGACCTGTTCGAGGGCGGGGCTGACCATGCGGCAGGGGCCGCACCAAGTGGCCCAGAGGTCGACGACGACAGGCTGGGTGGCGTTGTCGGCGATCTCGGCGAAGTCGTCGTCGCCCGCGTCGACGATCCAGGGCAGGGGCTGCTTGCAGTGGCCGCACTTCGGGCGTCCCGCGGCGGCCACGGGAATGCGGTTGCCGCGCCCGCAGTTCGGGCAGGTCACCGTCGTCGTCCGGGTGGTGTTCATGCCGCCCTCGTTTCCCGGGCCCCCTCCTGCTGGTCGTAGGTGACCACCAGCTCTCCGTGTTCGGCGTCGACGCGGACCGTCGCGCCGTCCTGGACGTCACCGCGCAGCAGGGCGCGCCCGACCATGGTCTCGACCTCGTGGGAGATGTACCGCCGCAGCGGCCGTGCGCCGTACACCGGGTCGTAGCCCTGGTGGGCGATCAACTCCCGGGCCGCGTCGGTGAGCTCGACGGTGATGCGGCGTTCCGCGAGCCGCCGGCGCAGTTCGTCGAACTGTAGCTCCACGATCCGCTCGATCTGCCGCTCACCGAGCGGCTTGAACAGCACGATGTCGTCGACGCGGTTGAGGAACTCCGGGCGGAAGTGCCCGCGCAGCTCGCCCATCACCAGGGCGCGGGCGTCCGGCTTGATCTCACCCTCGGCGGTGACGCCGTCGAGGAGGTGCTCGGAGCCGATGTTGGACGTCATGATGATCACGGTGTTGCGGAAGTCGACGGTGCGGCCCTGGGCATCGGTGATGCGGCCGTCGTCGAGCACCTGCAACAGGGTGTTGAAGACATCGGAATGCGCCTTCTCGATCTCGTCGAACAGCACGACCGAGTACGGCTTGCGGCGTACGGCCTCGGTGAGCTGGCCGCCTTCCTCGTAGCCGACGTATCCGGGCGGTGCACCCATGAGCCGGCTGACGGTGTGCCGCTCCTGGTACTCGCTCATGTCGAGGCGGACCATGTTCTCCTCGGAGTCGAACAGGGCCCGGGCGAGGGTCTTGGCCAGTTCGGTCTTCCCGACGCCGGTGGGGCCGAGGAAGACGAACGAGCCGATGGGGCGGCGTGGGTCGCGGATGCCCGAGCGGGCGCGGATGATGGCGTCGGCGACGAGTTTGACGGCCTCGTCCTGGCCGATGACGCGCTCGCGCAGGATCTCGTCGAGGCGCAGCAGCTTCTCGCGTTCGCCCTCCTGGAGGCGGGCGACGGGGATACCGGTCCAGGCGGCGACGATCTCCGCGATCTCCTCCTCGGTGACGACCTCGCGCAGCAGCCGGTTCTGCCCTTGTTTGGCGGCCAGTTGCTCCTCCTCCGCGGCGAGTCGGCGCTCCAGGTCCCGGAGGCGGCCGTAGCGGAGTTCGGCGGCGCGGTTGAGGTCGTAGGCGCGTTCGGCCTCCTCGGCTTCGTGGCGGACCTGTTCCAGTTCCTGGCGCAGTTCCTGCACGCGGCGGATGGCCTGCCGTTCGGCCTCCCACTGAGCGTGTTTGGCGTCGGCCTCGGCGCGCAGGTCGGCCAGTTCCCTGCGCAGTTCCTCCAGGCGGGCCTTGCTGGCGGGGTCGGTCTCCTTGGAGAGGGCCGCCTCCTCGATCTCCAGGCGGGTGACGCGGCGGGTGATCTCGTCGAGTTCGGCGGGCATCGAGTCGATCTCGGTACGCAGCCGGGCGCACGCCTCGTCGACGAGGTCGATGGCCTTGTCGGGCAGGAATCGATCGGTGATGTAGCGGTGGCTGAGGGTGGCCGCGGAGACCAGCGCGGTGTCCTGGATCTTCACGCCGTGGAAGACCTCCAGGCGTTCACGCAGTCCGCGCAGGATGGAGATGGTGTCCTCCACGTTCGGCTCGTCGACCAGGACCTGCTGGAAGCGGCGTTCGAGGGCGGCGTCCTTCTCGATGTGCTTGCGGTACTCGTCGAGGGTGGTGGCGCCGATCATGTGCAGTTCGCCGCGCGCGAGCATCGGCTTGAGCATGTTGCCCGCGTCCATGGCCCCTTCGGCGGCGCCCGCTCCTACGACGGTGTGGAGTTCGTCGACGAAGAGCAGGATGCCCCCCTGGGCGGCCTTCACCTCGGCCAGCACGGCCTTGAGGCGTTCCTCGAACTCACCGCGGTATTTGGCGCCGGCGACCAGGGAGCCCATGTCGAGGGCGAACACGATCTTGTCGCGGAGTCCTTCGGGCACGTCGCCGCGGACGATGCGCTGGGCGAGACCCTCGACGATGGCGGTCTTGCCGACTCCGGGGTCGCCGATGAGGACGGGGTTGTTCTTGGTCTTGCGGCTGAGGATCTGGGTGACCCGGCGGATCTCGGCGTCCCGGCCGATGACCGGGTCGAGCCTGCCGGCCCTGGCCTCGGCGACGAGATCGCGGCCGTACTTCTCCAGAGCCTCGTAGGCCACTTCCGGGTTGGCGGAGGTCACGCGCTGGTTGCCGCGGACCTGGGTGAGCGCGCTCAGGAACGAGTCCCTGGTGATGCCGGCCTCGTTGAGCAGTCGCCCGGCGGCGGTCGAAGAGCCCTCCTCGGCCAGGGCGAGCAGGAGGTGTTCCACGGACACGTACTCGTCCTTGAGGCGTTTGGCCTCCCGTTCGGCGGCATCGAGGAGGCGGGCGAGGCGCTGAGTGACGAAGACCTGGCCGGGTGACGCGCCGGGGCCGGTGACCTTCGGGCGGCGGGAGAGTTCCTCGCGCACGGCCGCGCGCAGTTCCTTCGGCTCGGTGCCGGCCTGTTGCAGCAACCGCGGGATCAGACCGTCCTCCTGATCGAGAAGCGCGAGCAGCAGGTGTTCCCCGTCGACCTCGGTCTGCCCCATGCGGACGGCCGCGGTCTGGGCCTCCTGTAGGGCTTCCTGGGACTTCTGGGTGAGACGGTTCATGTCCATGGGGGTGTTTCACTCCTCGTGCCGCGGCCGCGCAGGGCGGCTTCGAGCAGGCTGATGCGGTCGAGCAGGTCGAGCACCAGGCCGATGGATGCGTAGTTGAGGCAGAGTCCGAAGCGCAGCCGCTGGACGCGGGCGAGGACCGCGGGGGCCGTGGGGTCGAACACCAGGTGCCCCGCGGCGTCGTGCTCGGCGTCGACCAGGCCGAGGGCGACGAACCGGCGGATCAGATCAGGATGGAGGCCCGAACGACGGGCCACGGTGGCCAGGGAGAGCCTGGGGACGGGCACGAGCGCGTACCGCACTGTTGTCGAGGCGGTGACGTCGGCGCCCGTTCGTACCGGACGGTCGCCCACGCCGGCCCGGCCGATGCCCGCGGGTCGGTCGTTCATCGCGTCCTCCTGGGATCGAACGAGGAGGTGGCGGCGAGCTCCTCGAACAGGTCGCGCTCCCGGTCACTCAGGGTGGGCGGCACCATGACGCGGAGTTCGGCGTACAGGTCGCCGTTCGCGCCGCGCGGGTTCGGCATGCCCTCGCCGCGCAGCCGCAGCCGCCGGCCGCTGGAGGAGCCCGCGGGCACCGAGACCTTGGCCGTGCCGCCGCCGGGGGTGGGCACCGGCACGGTCGCACCCAGGGCCGCTTCCCAGGGGGTGACGGGGAGCTGGACGTGCACGTCGCGGCCGTCCAGCCGGAACCTGGGGTGGGGCTGGATCCGCACCCGCAGGTACAGGTCGCCCGCGGGGGCGTCATTACTGCCCCGGCCGCCCTCACCCGCCAGCCGGATGCGCTGCCCGTCGGTGACGCCCGGCGGGACGTCGACCTCGTACCGCCGCGGCTGCCCTGCGGGACCGGCGAGCGTGACGGTGCGACGGCCGCCCCGGTACGCCTCCTCGACGGTGAGCGGCAGCTCGGCCTCCTGGTCCGCTCCGGGGACGCCGCCCGGGGCGGCGCCGGCTCCGAACATGGAACCGAACAAGTCCTCGATGTCGATGCCTTCCGCTCCGAAGTCGTCGCCGAAGCCGGTGGTGTACCGGACACGGGGGCCGCCCGCGCCCGCGGTCCTGCGCGTGCGGAAGCCGCCGCCCGCTCCGGCCGCGACCCGCTCGTCGAAGTCCTCGGGGATCTTGCGGAAGTCCTCGCCGAAGCGGTCGTAACGGGCCCGGGTCTTCGGGTCCGACAGGACGCTGTACGCCTCGTTGAGGTCCTTGAAGCGTTCCTCCGCATCCGGGTCCTTGTTGACGTCGGGGTGGTACTTGCGGGCGAGCTTGCGATACGACTGCTGGATCTCGTCCTGGCTCGCGGTCCGCGACACGCCCAGCACCTGGTAGAAGTCCCGTGCCATGACCGGTCACTCCCGCTTCGCGACCGTCACGGCGGCGGGCCTGAGCTGCCGTCCGCCGTCCCCGTAGCCGGGGCGCAGCACCTCGACGACGGTGCCCGGCGGGGCGTCGGGGTCCTGGACGACACCGATCACCTCGTGCCGGGCCGGGTCGAAGGCGACGCCGGTCTCCGCGTGCCGCGGGTAGCCGAGCAGTTCCAGGACGTTCACCGCCTGGTCGCGGACCGCCCGGACGCCCTCCACGATCGCACCCGGATCGGCGCCGGCATGGGTCAGGGCGAGTTCGAGGTTGTCCAGGACGGGCAGGAAGGCGGCGGCCGTACGGGAGCGCTCCACCGTCCGCTCCCGTTCCAGTTCCCTGGCGTGGCGCTTGCGAAGGTTGTCCAGGTCGGCGAGCGCGCGCCGCCAGCGGTCCTCCAGTTCCTGGATCGCGGTCGTGTACTCGTCCTCGGCGGACGCGGGGCCGGCGGCGTCGGGTCCCGGTTCGTCGGGCGCCGCTTCCGGCCGGGACGGCGGGCCCGGCTGGGGCAGATCCCCGCGCGGAGGGCGTCCGGCGCCTTCCGCGACCGGCTCGACCGGATCGGGCGCGGCCCGGTCGGGTTCCTGGGGCTGGCTGGGCATGGCGCGCCTCATTCCTTGTCGAACTCGGCGTCGATGACGTCGTCGTCACCGCCACGGCCGCTCGGGCCGCCACCGGTCGCGCCGCCCCCGGTGGTGTCCTGGCCGGGACCGCCGGTGGCGGCGGCGCCCTGATGGGCGGCCAGCCCGGCGAGCACCTGCTGGAGTTCGGAGGTCAGGGGCCGCACGCGCTCCACTCCTGCCTCGTCCTTGACCGCCGCCCGGGCGTCGGACACGAGCATCTCGGCGCGTGCCTTCTCGTGCGCGGGCGCCGCGTCGCCGAGTTCGGCAAGGAGCTTCTCGACCTGGTACGCGACGGCGTCGAGCTCGTTGCGGGCGTCCACGGCCTCGCGGAGTGCCTGGTCCTGGCCCTGGTTGCGCTCGGCCTCCTGGACCATGCGTTCGACCTCACTGCGGTCCAGGTTGGAGCTCTCGCTGATGGTGATGCCCTGTTCCTTGCCGGTGTCCCGGTCGCGGGCCCTGACGTTGAGGATGCCGTTGGCGTCGATGTCGAAGGTGACCTCGATCTGTGGTTCGCCCCGCGGCGCCGGCCGGATGTCGGTGAGCTGGAACCGGCCGAGCACCCGGTTGTCGGCGGCCCGCTCGCGCTCGCCCTGGAGGACGACGATGTCGACGGCGGGCTGGTTGTCCTCGGCGGTGGAGAAGGTCTCGGAGCGGCGCACCGGGATGGTGGTGTTCCGCTCGATGATCTTCGTCATCACGCCACCGCGTGTCTCGACACCCAGCGACAGGGGCGTGACATCGAGCAGCAGAACGTCCTTGACCTCCCCCTTGAGCACCCCGGCCTGGATCGCGGCGCCCAGGGCCACGACCTCATCGGGATTGACGCTCATGTTGGGTTCCTTGCCGCCGGTCAGCCGACGTACGAGGGCCTGTACGGCGGGGATGCGGGTGGAACCGCCGACGAGGATGACCTCGTCGATGTCGCTCTCGCCGACCTTGGCGTCGGCCATGGCCTGCTGTACCGGTCCCAGGCACCGCTCCACCAGGTCGCTGGTGATCTGCTCGAACGTGGACCGCATGATCGAGTCGGTGAGGTGCTTGGGGCCCGAGGCGTCGGCGGTGACGAACGGCAGGCTCACCTGCGTCTGTGTCACCGAACTCAGCTCGGTCTTGGCCTTCTCCGCGGCCTCGAAGAGGCGTTGCAGCGCCTGTGGGTCCTTGCGCAGGTCGATGCCGTTGTCCTTCTGGAAGTCGTCCGCGAGGTAGTCCACCAGACGCCGGTCGAAGTCGTCGCCGCCCAGGTGGCTGTCGCCGCCGGTGGCGCGCACCTCCACCACGCCGTCGCCGACGTCGAGGATGCTCACGTCGAAGGTGCCGCCGCCCAGGTCGAAGACGAGGACGGTCTCGTGCTGCTTCTTGTCCATGCCGTAGGCGAGGGCGGCCGCGGTCGGCTCGTTGATGATCCGCAGCACCTCCAGACCCGCGATCCGTCCGGCGTCCTTGGTGGCGGTGCGCTGGGCGTCGTTGAAGTAGGCGGGCACGGTGATGACCGCCTCCGTGACCCGCTCCCCCAGCTGCTTGGAGGCGTCGTCGGCGAGTTTGCGCAGCACCTGGGCGCTGATCTCCTCAGGCGCGTACAGCTTGTCGCGCACCTTGAAGCGGGCCGCCCCGCCGTCGCCCTCGACGACGTCGTACGCCACCGCCCTGGCCTCGTCGGAGACCTCGTCGAAGTGCCGGCCGATGAACCGCTTGGCCGAGTAGATCGTGCCCTTGGGGTTGAGGATCGCCTGGCGCCGGGCCAGCTGGCCCACCAGGCGTTCGCCCGTGTCGGTGAACGCCACCACGGACGGTGTCGTGCGGTTGCCCTCGCTGTTGGGCACGACGGACGGCTCGCCGCCCTCCCACACGGCGATCACCGAGTTGGTGGTGCCCAGGTCGATGCCCACTGCCTTGGCCATGAGGAACTCCTCCCGGTGCGGCGGCCTGTGCCGACTCTCCGGATCATGCCGAACGGCCCGCCCGGACGATCGCCCGAAGGTCAGCCCGTACAGGGCGAGGAGCCGGGCGGAGACGACGGGGTCGAGCCGGTCCACAGACCGAAGCGCATCCGGGTGATCACCTGCTCGACCAAGCGGACGTCCCGCCCGATGATCGCCACCCGCTCCACGGACACCCCATGGTCAGAGAGGTGGTCAACGGCGCGTTCGGCTTCCCGGTACGTCTTTTACGGGGCAACCGGTCCGCGATGCCGCTCGGCCATCGCCCAGCCCTTCCTGCCGGTGCGCACGGAGCGTCTCGAACACTCCCCAGGGTGGCGAGCCGAGTGGCTCCACGCCTGCGCCTGGCGAGTCAGAAATGCACGGGTCAGGTCGCCCCACGAGTACTAGAGAATCCGAACATCTCGGATACACCGGACCGCGAGCGGGTACGTGGCATACCACTCGCCTCCCTGAGGGCTCAGGGGAGAACGGAGTGATTGCCATGGCCGGCAGCACGTTCCACCGCTGCTCCGACCGGGAGGGCAGCCTTCCGCAGGGCAGCGGAGGGCGGCACCCCACGGCCGCGCGGAAAGATCCCCGCCCACCCGCTCCGCCCCCGGCCGACCATGCCCTCCACGAACTGACGGCGCTCTCCCGCGCCCTGTTCGACACCCTGGAGGAAGGCGAGATCCTGCGCCTGGCCATGGACCACATAGCCGCCGCAGGGCCGTACAGCGCCGAGGCCGGATACCTCGAGGTGGACGGCGACCTGGTCCCCAGCCCGGGCGGGCGGATCCATGCCCCGGCCGTGGACCGGAGGGTGCGGGAGCTGGCCGGGCAGGACGGCTCTGTGACCGTACCCGGCAGACCCTGGGGCCGGGCCCTGGGACTGCGCGGGCTCGAGGGACTCCACGGCTACCTCGTGGTGACGTCCCGCTCCCGGCCCACCGAGGCCGAGTGGTCCCTGCTCGCCACGCTCGTCCGGCACACCGCTGCCGCGCTGTCCGTCGCCTTCGCACACCGCCGCAGACGCGAGGACGTGCTGGCGCTGCACCGGCTGCGGGGGGAACGCTCAGCCCTCCAGCGGCAGCTGGTCTCGGTCGTGGGTGAGCTGGGGTACCAGCGGGCCGTGCACGCGCTCATGGCCGACGTCGCTGCCTCGGGGGGCGGCGAGGAAGCCGTCACCCGCGCACTGCACTGGCTCACCGGACTCCCCGCGCTGGTCGAGGACCGCTTCGGCCGGCTGAGGTCCTGGACCGGCCCCAGCCGCCCCGACCCCTATCCGGAACCGGACCCCGTGCGCCAGGACGAGATGCTGCACGCCGTCGCCCGCGAGGTCGGGCCGGTGCGGATAAGGGACCGGCTGATCACCCTGGCCCGCCTGCACGGCGAGATCCTGGGTGTGCTGGCCCTGGTCGATGCCCGGGACGAGGCCGACGAGCACACCGTGCTCGCGCTGGAGTACGCCGCCACGTCGCTCGCCCTGGAGCTGGCGCACCTGCGCAATCTGGCAGAAGTGGAACTGAGGCTGCACCGCGGGCTGGTCGACGACCTCCTGGTGGGGACGGACGAGGCGAGCGCCTACGCCCGGTCCGAGGCGGTCGGACACGACCTGCACCGCAGTCACTACGTCGTCGTGGTGCAGTGGTCGAACCGGACCGCGGACGATTCCTTCGCGCAGACCGTGGGCCGGGCGGCCTCTTCCGTGGGCATGCGCTCGCTGCTGACCCGACGTTCCGACCACGTGGTCCTGGTCGCCGACGACAAGCCGCACGGCCGCGCGCTGTACGAGGCGCTGGCCCGGGAGACCGGGACACGGTCCGGGACGATCGGGGTGAGCGCCCCTACCGACTCCCTGGGCGACATCCCCCACCGCTACCAGGAGGCGCAGCGCGCCCTGGACGTGCGCCGCCACTCCCGCGAGCGCTACGGCACGACGTTCTTCGACGAGCTCGGCCTGTACCGCATCCTGGGACCTGGCAATGATTACCGGGAACTGGAGACGTTCGTCAACGAGTGGCTCGGGCAGCTCATCGACTACGACTCCCGGCACCACGCGACGATGGTCGAGACCCTGTCCCGGTACTTCGACTGCGGCGGCAACTACGACGAGACCGCCGAATCCCTCGCGATCCACCGCAGCACGCTGCGCTATCGGCTCAAGCGCATCCGCGACATCAGCGGCAACGACCTCGCGAACGTCGAGGACCGGCTCAACCTCCAGGTGGCGACCCGAGTGTGGAAGATCGTGCTGGGTGCACCCAGCTGATACCCGTCGAGCCGGCTGCCGGGGCACTCCTTGTGTCCCTCTGTCAGGAGGAGATGACCTGCCACTGTCCTCAGGCGCGCGGTTGAAGGCGGACCGGTGGGCGGCTCCGCGCCGGAGGCGACGTTGCCGCCGCCGTCGAGGACCGGGCCGGTGGTGCGGTTGGCGATCGAGCAGCTGTTGCCACCCCGGGGAGTGATCTTGGGCGGGTCGAAGTAGGGACGGGTGGGCCCGGCCGGCAGTCCGCCGACCGGGGGCCGGCCGGCCAGGGCCTCGCCGGTCACTCACAGCCGGCGGTTCTCCGGTCGGCCTCGGGTCAGGTGCTCCCGCCCCGCGCCCGGGTCAGCTGCTTGAGTTCGATGATGGTCGCGACGGCGCGCAGCCAGGTGGCCGCGGTGTCGTCGGCGGTGACCCCGCCCGCGAGTCCGGTGCCGGTCCGCAGCCACTCCCGTACGAGGGCGGCCGCCTCCCGGCGGGGCAGGGGCTCGGGCAGCTCCGCGGCGCGGGCCAGTCCGCCGGCGCGCACGGTGTCGGCGAGGAAGGCGACCGAGCGGGGCTCGGTGCCGAGGCGGTCGAGGATGACGGCCGCGGCCGCGGCGCCGTCACCGAACAGGGCGGTGCGCCGGGCGCCGGGCTCGGCGGTGAGGCCGTACCGCAGCAGGACGGTGATGTCGAGCCGGGCCAGCTCGTCGTCCGTGCGGTCCGGCGGGTACGGGGTGTCGTCGTCCATGGCGGGGCCTCGGGTGTCTCGTCTCATCTGGCTGGTCCGCCGCGGCTCAGCCGACGGTGACGGTGTAGGTGATGCGCTCGGGGGCCCGGGAGGGGGTGGCCGATCCCGTGGCCGGGGTGGCGGAGGGGCCGGTCGTCTCGGGGGGCCGGGTGGAGGTGTTGCCCTGGCAGGTGGTGAACGTGCAGTGCAGCAGCGTGAACCGGGTGGTTCCCTTGCCCTTGGCTTCGAAGGTGAAGGTGAGCCGGCCGCCGGCACCGTCCACCGGCTTGTCGCCGGAGCCCGACGCGTAGTGCCGGCCGCGGCTGACCAGCACGGAACTGTCGGGCTCGGGGCCGACCAGGTACCAGTACTCGCGGGTGGAGGCGTTCTGGTCGACGGTGAGCGTGAAGCGTTCGCCCGGCTCGGCGGTGATGCCGGTGTCCTTCACCGGGTGGCTCGTCGGGCGGCTCGCGGTGCTGTCGGAGCCGCCGGCGGGTTCGTCGGTGCCCGAGCCGCAGCCCGTGGCGAGAGCGAGGAGCGCGGTCGCCGCGATCGCGGCACCGCCCCTGCTACCGCGGAAGATAGACGCTGTACGCGTTGGGGAGATCACTGGTGGAAGCCTTGCCCATGTGGCCGTTGATGAAGTCGTCCTCGCTGACCCAGGTGGTCGAGCCCCAGGGGTTGTACACCTGAAGCTTGTCACCCTCCTGGGCGATGATGGTCATCGCGTGGGCGCCCTCCTTGCCCGAGACGTCGACCGGCACCGGCCGCCCCTGCGCCACCGACTTCTCGACCTCGGTGAGGACGGCCCTGCGGTCGGCGGCGCTGTCGAGGTCCTGGCGCTGGTAGTCACTGCCGGTGGCGCTGCCCACGGTGGTGTCGATGATCCGTTCCTGCCCCTCGGGTCCCATGCCACCCCACTTCTCGCCGCCGTCGCCTTCGGTGTGCAGCCGGTGCTGTTCGGCCACCAGGCGCTGCTCGAAGGCGTCCGGGTCGTCCTGCTGCCCGTCGGGGCCGCCGGTGAGGCCGAGCGCGTAGAGGGGGTCGACCATGGCGCGGGAGGTGACGGTGGACGAGGCCACGCAGGTGCCCTCGTGGCCGTCACCGCCCTGGATCCACCGCTGGCCGTCGAACGTCACGTAGTCCGTGTTGATGTTCGAGCCGTTCGGCGCCAGGCCCTCGTCGTTCATGCTGTCCGCGCCGGTGACCACCGGAGTGAGGTGCCGGCGCAGCCAGGCGGGGTCCTTGCCGTGGATCTTGTTCTGGAAGGTCCCGATCTCGGCGACGCTGTGGCCGGCGGCCAGGGCCTTCATCAGGTAGGCCCGCTCCTGCGGGGTGTCCGACGCCGCCAGCATCCGCTCCATGGCCGTCTCGTCGTCGAGGCTCAGCAGGTCCATGCGTGTCGACGCGCGCGCCAGGTCGCCGGCCGTGAGGATCTCGTTCAGCTCGGGGTCGGCGCCCGCGACGCCGGTGTCGGCGAGCATCAGCTTGTCGACGGCGGTGAGTTCACTGGTCTCCATCTTCCCGGCCCGTGCCTCGGCGGCCCACTTGTTCAGGTCCCGGGCCGCGACCCGGGTGGCCTCCTGGGCGTCGGAGACGGCGGCGTGCATCAGGCCGACCGCGTAGGAGCCGAAGTGGGCGGCGTTCTTGCGGTCCCACTCCTCCTCGTCGTTCTCGTGCAGGTCGTCGAAGAAGCCGTCCCTGCCGCCGAGCGCCTTCTTCTGTTCCAGCAGTTGTCCACGGCCCTGCTCGTCCTTGCGCTGCGCGGCTCCGACCGCGTCGGCCAGCGTCAGCAGCACCGTCGCGCATCCCTGGAACGCCTCGCTCATCCGGGTCACGGACCGCCCGGCGGCGTTCACCACGTCGGAGGCGAGGACGCTCGTGTCGCCGACCCACACCTCCGGAAGACCCTTGCGGCCCACCCGGTCGACCTGGTCGAAGACGCTGCCGACCTGGTCGACCTGGCCGCGGTAGAGCCTCGCCAGGCCCTCCAGCACGCCTTGGTCGCCGCCCGGTTCGGGCACCGAGAGGGCGTTGTCGATCAGGTCGAGGAGGTCGTTCTTGCTTCCGGCACCGAGCATCTTCTCGGACAGCCCGGCGAGCCACGCGAGGCGGAAGGAAGGGGAGTCGAGCGGAGAGGAGAAGGACACCGGCCCGTTCCTCAGTAGCCCGACAGGGCCGAGACGCGCCCGCCCTGCGCCGATGTGCCGGTGAGGCCGCTCGTACCGCCGGCGGGGACGCTGTCCACGTGCTTCTTCACCAGGCCGTCGGTGCCGTGGTAGGTCTTCTTGGCCAACTGCACCTTGCCGCCCAGCTCGTGCAGCGCCGACGCCAGTGTCCTGGCCTCCGCCTCCCAGGCGTTGACGAACGCGTTCAGCGCCGACGCGGCGTCTTCGCCGCCGGCATCGCCGTACGAGTAACTCGTGCGGGGCCTGACGGCCGAACTGACGCCGTCCATCTCCGTGCCGGCGTCGTCGAGTTGCTGGGCCTGGCCGGTCATACCTGCTTTGACCTGGTAGCCGTCCGAGCCCACCGTGCCTCCCCCGTACGCCGTCGATCGTGACCGCGGGCAGGCTAACACGCAGCGTGAAGGCGACGGATCGCAGCCGGGCGCCGACGGTGACGTGCAGGCCGGAGCCGTGCGTCCGGGGTCACTCGGGACCGGGGGGTGAACCGGAGCCGACGTACGGGTGTGGCGGGAGCGGCGAACGGGTCCGGTGTCGCTCGACCGCCCGCTCGCGGTCCCGTCGGTGGCTACTTTTGGGCCGTGCGGACACAGCAGCAGTCAGGGGACGGCCGGGCGGAGAGGTCCCGGCGGGCGCCCCTGGCACCTCGCGCCTCCGGCCCCCAGGATGAAGGTGCCGATCCGTGCGAGCCTCGAACTTCACCGGGGCAGCACCCGTGTGGAGGTGGCCCGGCTGGGCGGTCTGGCACTGACCCACCGGGTCCTGGAGAAGGATCTGGAGGCGCTCGGCCGGGTGGTCGCGCCCCGGCAGGACGCACCGGACATCACCCGGGGGCCGCGGGGCGGTACCCCGGCCGACTCGGGCATGTGGCGCGCCGCCGGTGTGCGGCTGCCGATGGAGGCCCAGGTCAACGGCTTCCAGGGCGCGCCCCGGGTCCGGGAGCTGGTGGCGTCGGCGGTCCGGGCGGCGGGCGGCGGTGACCGGTTCCGGGACAAGGGGCAGGCCGCCGCGTACGCCCTGCACGAGGCGGTCTCCACCGAGTGGCTGATCGCGGCGCTGCCGTTGCTGACCGCCGCCGGGGCAACTCCGGCGGCGCGGGCGGCACGGCCGACGCGGCGGTGAACTCCGCCGGCTCGATGCCGCTGCACAAGCCCAGACTGGTGTCCGTTCTGGTGCAGTTCACGCTGGATGTCAGGGTGGTGGCCGAGGTGACCAACCGGGTACGGTCCGGCCGCACGTCGACCGCCGTCCGGGAGATCACCCTTCCCGCACCGGTGGTGATCCGCATGCCGGAACCGGTGGTCCGCCGCATGCTGACGACTCAGGGCGCCGGCCTCCAGGACCCCGACGACCGGCTGGGCCTCACCAGGGCGGCCGCACCGCCCAGGCCCGCGAGCTAGCGTCCCGGCCTGGTCCGAACGCGATGCCCGATGCCCTGGTCCCCGCTCAGCGCCTCGCTCAGTTCGCCGCGGCGGCGTATGCCCAGCTTCTTGTAGACGTTGGTGAGATGGGTCTCCACGGTGCGCCGGGCGAGGTGCAGCAGGGCGGCGATCTCCGTGTTGGTGCGGCCGTCGGCGGCCAGTCGGGCGATGCGGCGTTCGCTGTCGGTGAGGGCGGCGGAGCCGGTGCGGGTGGCGCTCGCTCGGCGGGCGCCACCCTCGCGCAGCGCGTCCTCGGCGAGTGTCCGCAGCCGCGGTGCGCCGAGGTGTTCGGCGCGTTCGACCGCCTCCCGCAGGCCTTCCCGCGCCCGGGCGCGGTCCCCGGCAGCGGTCAGCTGCCGGCCCTGCGCGACGAGCGCGGCGATCAGTTCCCGCTCCGTGCCGGTACCGGCGTCCCGCAGCAGTCGTACGGCCTCCTCGGCCAGCTCCAGGCCGCGCCGGCCCCCCGTGACCGTGCCGAGCACCCGCACGGCGCGGCCCACCGTGCGGGGTGTGTCCCACACCCGGGCCAGCCGCAGCTCCTCCTCGGCGAGCGCGAGTGCCTCCCGGGGGCTGCCGAGGACGAGCCGGCACTCGGCGGCGGACGAGCGCCACGGGGTGACGACCGGGCTGACCACCTCGCGGGCCGACTGGCGGCGGCCGCACTCCAGGAAGTCGTGCAGAGCCCCCGCCGCGTCGCCCGCGGCGGCCCGCTGCACGCCCCGCGCGTAGAGGAACCGGTTCAGCTCCCAGGAGTCGGGCGCCGCGTGCAGGTCGAAGCCGTCGGCGAGCCGCCGCGCCTCCTCCGTACGGCCCAGGTCCACGAGCGCGATCAAGGTGTGGGCGTGCGCGTTGGCGGGTCCGGCGCCGGCGGTCAGGGGCGGCTCGGCGGGCAGGCGCCCGTACGCGCCGCGTGCCGCCGCGGTGTCGGCCCGTACGTTGAGCAGCGCCTCGTGCATCGGGTGCAGCAGGTCGGGGCGCTGGCCGGCCAGACCGCGGTCCACGAGCCGGTCCGCCTCGTCGAGTTCGTCGGCCCACTGGGCGACCGCGGCGGCCGTGCCCAGCAGGAAGGGCTCGGTCAGCGGGTCGGCGGGCTCGGCGAGCAGGGCGCGGACCTGCTTCATCGCGTCGTGCGCCGAGGTGAGCCCGGCGGTGGCCGCGTGCCGTACCAGCAGGGCCCGGGTGGCCGGTCCGACCAGCTCGGGCGAGCGTCCGACGGTGTCCCACAGCCGGCGGTACACATCGCGGCGGACGGTCTGGTCGTGGTCGGAGAGCAGGGCGGAGGCGCTGTGCAGGAGCCCGGCCAGATCGGGGCGGTCGGTGAGCTGGCCGTCCACCGTGCGCAGCACCTCCACGGCGGCACGGGCCTCGCCGCGTCCGGCCAGCGCGGTGCCGAGGGCGACGGCGGCGCGGACCCGGTCCTGCGGGGCGCCGGACAGCCGCAGGGCCTCGGTGAGCCGGGAGATCCCGGACGCGGTGCCCGGGCCGGCGCACTCCAGGGAGCCCAGCTCGGTCAGCAGCCGCTGCCGGCGTTCGTCGGGCAGCGGCTCGTCGAGGGCCCGGCGCAGGAAGGCGACGGCGTCGTCGGCCCGGCCGTCGCGCAGGGTGAGGGAGGCCGCGTCCTGGAGCACGCCCGACGCCCAGGGCTCGCCCACCGGGCCGGACAGCAGCAGTTGGCGGGCGACCGTCTCGGTGGAGGCGCCGTGGCGCAGCATCGCCTCGGCGGCCTGCCGGTGCGCCGCGCGCCGCCGGGCCGCGGGCACCCCGGTGAGCACCGCGTCCCGCAGCAGGGGGTGGGCGTACCGGGCGCGGCCGTCCGGGCCCGAGCGGAGCACGCCCAGGCCGGTCATCGCGGTGAGCCAGCCCGTCACCCGGGCCGGGTCGGCGCCCGCCAGTTCGGCGAGCAGCCGGCCCAGACCCTCGGCGGTACAGCCGGGGCCGCCGCCCCTGTGGCCGTCCCAGCCCTCGTGCAGGGCGGCGAGCGCCCGTGCCACCTCCGCCGTACCGGGTCCCGCGTTGTCCAGCCACCAGGACACGGCCGCCGGGTACGCGCCGGGGTACAGCGCGGCGGACATCTCCGGCACAGCCGGGTGCCGGCCCGGGTCGCCGAGGTCGTCGAGGAGGGCGGTCAGCAGCATCGGGCTGCCGGCACCGGCCCGTACACAGTCGTCGGCCCATGCCTCGGTGGCCGCCGGGAACCGGGTGCGTACCAGTTCGGCCGCCGAGTCCGGGGTGAGCGGGGCGAGGGTGTGCGTGCGGACGAGGGCGGGCGAGAGGGTGTGGGTGAAGCCCGGCGCGGGCGGGTCCACGTCGTACTGGCTGCGTTCGGTGACCGCCAGCAGGATCGGCAGCCGTAAGCGGTCCACGTGCCGGGCGGACTCCACCAGCCAGCGGTACGAGGGGGCGTCGGCGAGGTGGACGTCGTCCACGGCGAGCAGCAGCGGGGACGCGTCGGCGTGTGTGCGCAGGACTTCCCACAGCAGGGCGGCCTGCTCCCGCTCGCCGCCGGCTTCCCCGGGCGGCGGGAACTGCGCCAGCGGGCCGAGGAGTTGGAGCACGGCGGCGAAGGGGACGGTGGTGTCACCGGGCGAGCAGCGGGCGCGCAGCACCCGCATGCCGTGGTCGGCGGCGTCCTCGGCGGCGGCCTCCAGGACAGTGGTCCGGCCGGTGCCGGTGGCTCCGCGCAGCAGCACCAGGCCGCCCGCGCCGGCCCGGGCCCGCGCGGCCGCGGCCGCCAGCGACGCGGCGGCGGCGCGGTGTTCGCGCGGCCGGTCACCGTGCGGTCCGGACATCCCTGCCTCCTTGGTCGGACGGGTCACCGTCGTGGATGTCGTACGGCCGATCTCGTGGTGTCCCTCGTGGTGCTCCACGATTGCGCGGGTCCCTCCCGCCGCTGGAGTGTGAGGAACGCACACCTGCCACCGATCCCGTACGGGTGGCGCGCACGTGGACATAGGGGAAACGCTTGCTCAGCTCATCGCGGACCACACACCCCGGTACGGCCGGCTCCGCCGAGCGGATACCGGTGGCGGTGCACGCCCCGGACCCGATCCTGCGCGAGGGGGTGCTGGGCCAGTTGCGCCGGTATCCGGAGATCGACGTCAGGGAGGACTCGGGCCCGGGCACGGTGGCGCTGCTCGTCGACGACCTGCTCGACGAGTCCGCGCTGACCCGGCTGCGCCGGCTGGTGCGCAGCGAGGGAGCGCGGGCGGTGCTCGTCGTGAGGTCCCTGCGGGAGGCCGAACTGCTCGACGTGATCGAGTGCGGGGTGGGCGCCATCGTGTGGCGCCACGAGGCCACCGCGACCCGCCTGGTGCAGGCCGTCCTGGCGGCGGCCCGCGGCGACGGCGACCTGCCCGCCGACCTGCTCGGCCGGCTCATCAACCAGGTGGGCACGCTGCACCGCAGCGCGGCGGCCCGAACGGGCGGCACCCTCGCCTCGGGACTGACACCGCGTGAGGTGGATGTACTGCGGCTGATCGCCGAGGGGTTCGACACCGGAGAGATCGCCAGCAAGCTTTCCTGCTCCGAACGGACCGTCAAGAACGTCGTGCACGGGCTGACCACCCGCCTGCACCTGCGCAACCGGGCGCACGCCGTGGCGTATGCCCTGCGGGAAGGCTACATCTGACCGAACGGGCATCCGATACCGCCCCCTTGGGCAGCCCGGTCTGCCCCGCGGCCGTCCCCGGCGTGCCTGCGGAGGCGGGTGCCCCGGGGGCAGGATCGGTCACGGCGGCAGGCGCACGGGCGAGGCCGGGGACGGCGGGGCGGGAGCACGACGGTGATCCACGAGGTGGACGAGGTCCTCAAGACCCTGCTCGGTGGTGGCGCGCTGGCCGGTTCCGGTATCGACATCATCACGCCCGGGATGCCGACCCACGCCGACCAGCTGTCCAAGTCGGCCCTGCCGCACCGGGTCGAGGCCCGCGTCACCCTGGCCGACGGCAAGAGGGTGACCCGCGAACTCACCCTCGACCAGGGCACGGGGGGCCAGCGCCGCACCTTCCGGGCCGGCGAGGTCACCGCGGTCCGGTTCACCCTCGAGTCCGCCTGCCAAGCCTCCGCGAGCAAGCAGGTGGCCATCGCCGAGATCGAGTTCTTCGGCCCGTCGAACGCCAACTGACGGTCCTCAACGGCGCCCTGGCTCACCGACCGCACCGGGAAGCGCTGGTACCGGGGACGAGGAACACGGGGCGCCAGTGGTACCGGGACACCACTGGCGCCCCCCGTGCCGGTGTGTCAGCTGAGGAGGTCGAGGACGGCAAGGCCGTCGGTACAGCCGACGACCAGACGCGACCCGACACCGGCCAGGGCCCTGATCGACCGTTCCAGGAGACGGAAGCCCGCCCATCGGCAGGTCAGCGGATCCCATAGCTCGATCCCACCCCGCCTGGCGACGGCCAGCAGGGGGTGCCCGTCGGACGGGGTGACCGCGGCCATCGGCCCGCCGGTGAGTTCGCCCACGAGGTGACGGCCGTCGGCGTCCCGGACGCGGATCGAGTCGGCGAAGTCCCGGATCGCCAGGAGCGTCCGGCCGTCCGCCAGGGGCAGTGCCGCGAAGTCCTTGACGTGCCTGTGGTTCTCGAAGGGGGCGCCGACCGGTAGACCCGTGACCGGGTCCCACAGCCGCACCGCCTTCTCGCCGCCCCGGGCGGGGACGGCTTCGCTGCTGGCCAGGAGGGTGCGTCCGTCCGGCATCGGAACACAGGCCAGTGCCAGCGGTGGCCGGTCGGGCCGGTTGAAGATATCGCTCGCGGTTTGGCAGGTCCCGGGGTCGCGGAGACGGATGACGCCCGAGCGACTACCGGTGGCCAAGAGCATCCGCCCGTCGGGCGACGCGACCGGCACCATGGTGAGGATCTCGCTGGTGCGGCCGGGCGGCGCCGAACCGGCCAGTTCGCCCGTCGCCAGATCCCATGACCGGAGGGCGCCGCTCCGGTGGCCGGTGACGAGAACGGTGCGCCCGTCCGGCAGGGGAGCCGCCGCCATCGCCGTGAGCACATCCGTCCCGCCGGTGTGCAGCTGCCCGGCGGCTTCACCGGTGCGCAGGTCCCACAGCCGGACGGTGGTGCCGCCGCGGGTGGCGAGCAGCGTTCGCCCGCCGGGAAGCGTCACCGGTGCCACAAGGCCGTCCCACCCGGCTTCCTCCGGCTCGGCCGGCGGCTCCACCGCGGCGGGATCCCACAACCAGACCGCACCACTGGGCACTTCTCCCACGAGCAGTGTGGGGCCGTCCGGCAACGGAACCGCCGCCGCCGCGCCGGGAACGCGGTTCGTGCCGAGGTCACTGATCCGGCGCCCGGATGCCGGGTCCCACAGTCCCGACCCGATCGACAGCAGTGTCGTCCCGTCGGCCATGGGGACGGGACACAGTCCGGGACCGGTGACGGGCCCGCCGGCCGGAGCACCGGTCGCCACGTCCCACAGACGCACCGTCTCGTGATCGTCGTAGCTGAGGGACAGGGCCAGCAGTACGTCTCCGTCGGGCAGCGGCACCGCCGCCAGTGCGCTGGGCCGGCCCTCGTCCTCGTGCGGGCACAGCAGTGTCCGCACCAGCCCGCCCGTCACGGGGTCCCACAGGCACACCACGGCGGTCTCCTCGTGGCCATGTTCCCCGTGGCCGTGATCCCCGTAACCGTGTTCCTGGTGACCATGAGCGGTGGCCAGCAGCGTGCGGGCGTCGGCGAGCGGCACCGCCGTCATCGCGCTCGGGTCGTCCGCACCCGCCGGGGCGCTCAGCGGACCGGCGGTCCGCTCGGCTGTGGCCGCGTCCCACAGCCACACCCCTTCCTCGCCGTGGGGGGCGACAGCCAGCAGGCTCCGGCCGTCCGGCATGGGTACGGCGACCAGGCCGGACGCCATTTCCGGGCCTGGCAGCGGCCCACCGACCTGCTCGCCGGTGACCGTGTCCCACAGGTACACCGCATGACCGTCGTCCTCCTCGTCGTAGTGCGCCGTGGCGAGCCGGGTGTGCCCGCCGGCGCACGGCAGGGCCACCATCGCCAGGACAAGCCCACCCTGTTTCGTGTTCTCCCGCAGGGGGCCGCCCACTTGCTCGCCGGTGACCGGGTCCCACAGCCGCACGACGTCGTCTTCCTCGTCGCCGCCCGACGCGGCCAGCAGGACGCGGCCGTCCCCGACGGGCACGCCGACCGCCACACCCAGGCCGTCGCGGAACCCACGCAGCGTCGCCGAGGGCCGTACCCGGCCCGCCGGCCTTTCCCACACCGGGGTCAGTTCCCGTGGGCCGCGATCCCGAAGAGCATCAGACATGACGGGTACGGTAACCGGCCCCACCGACACCACCCGCTCAACGCCCACCAGGTCGGCCGGCGGCCGGCGACCG
This sequence comes from Streptomyces sp. NPDC028722, assembly GCF_040637655.1. NCBI lineage: Bacteria > Bacillati > Actinomycetota > Actinomycetes > Kitasatosporales > Streptomycetaceae > Streptomyces > Streptomyces sp. NPDC028722. Next base: position 62,361 of record NZ_JBEZWU010000011.1, on the reverse strand, counting down.
GCGCGGAAGGTACGTAACCGAGTTACGTAGATCCACGGTTGCCACGTGTGGCCGCGGCTCGGAGGCTCGTCCTCATGACTCCACTCACCCCCGCGTCACCCGAGGTCGCCGACCTGGCCGCCCGCCATCGGCTGGGGGCGCTCCAGGGCGTGTTCGCGCCGAAGCGCCTGCGTCGGACGGTGTTCGTCGCCCATGTCTTCAACTGCTTCATGCTCCTGCCGTTCTTCCTGGTCCCCGGGCTGCTGTACTACTGGTTCCGGATGCGCCGCTTCCCCGACTTCAGCCGGAAGCGGGCCGCCCAGCGGCTGCACCTGTTCGAGGAGGGGCTGGTCGTGCACCCGCCGTCCGGCGGTGAGCCGGTCGCCCTGCGCTGGGACTCCCTGCGCCTCCAGCAGGACATCATCCAGTTGGTCATCAACGGCCACCCCGCGCCGACCAAGTACGTCTACTCGGCGAGCGCCCCCGGCGAGGGGTCGGTGCGGATCACGGAGTTCTACGAGGGTCCCGACGTCTGGGGGCCCTGGATGCAGGACGCGGTGGAGCGCTCGCAGCGAGCGGCTGTGCTGGAGACGCTCCGCGAGGGTGGCACGGTCCCGTTCGGAACGCTCTCGCTGTCCCGCACGGCCGTGTGCGTTCCCGGGAAGGGCAGCCTGCCCTGGCCGAAGGTCCGGGAGGTCCGTGCCGCGGGCGGCCTGGTCGGCATCATGACCACCGACTCGTCGGGCAACCCCGTCCGCTGGTCCAACCACCTGGCCAGGGACATCACGAACCTCCAGCTGTTCCTGGTGGTCGCCCACGGCCTGCACGAGGAGTCCGCCGCGTGACGCTCCAGCCGAACTTCTGTGGTTCCCGGGGCCGGGAAGCGGCCGCTCAGACGGCCGGTCCGTGCGCCACTCGGCCGAGGGCGCGCGGCAGTGCCGCCCGGGAGGGGATGTCGAGCTTGCGGTAGATACGGCCGAGGTGGGTTTCGACCGTCCTGGTGCTGACGAAGAGCTGCTCCGCGATCTCCTTGGTCCGTCTGCCCCCGGCCGCCAGTTCAGCGATCTCCCGTTCCCGCTCGGTGAGCAGGGCCACCGTCCCCGGGGCGCTCGCGTCCCGCGCCGTCGTGACCGCCGTACCGGTGGCGGCGCGGGACGCCGGCAGCAGGGTCCTGACCCTGGCCGCCTCCTCGCGGATCCGCTGGGCGCCACAGGCCCGAGCGGCCCTTCCCGCCGTATCGAGCCACTCCAGCGCCTGCTGGGTGCCCTCGGCCGCGTGGACGGAAGGCGCCCCCGTCACCAGGGTCCAGGCGTGTTCCACCGGCAGGCCCGCGCGGCGGAACGACTCCGCGGCCTCGTGGAACATCTGTGCCGCCAGGCGGTGTTCGCCCTCGGCGGCGTGGAGCGCGGCCCGGGCTCTGCGCACATGCTGCTGTTGCAGCGGCAGTCCCAGCCGCTCGGCCACGGCCTCCCCCGTCCTGGCCCAGTCGCGGGCGGCGCCGATGTCACCGCAACGCAGTGCCGCCAGGGAGGCGAGGGCCAGGAGGGAGGGCTGCCAGGCCCGCAGCAGCCGCTGGAGCTGCGGGCCGCCCTCCTCGACGAGGGTGCGCAGACAACCTGCCGGGTCCCCGCCGAGGAACTGGGTGTGGGCGCGCAGGCCGGCCGCCACAGCTGCCCGCCAGCCCTGCTTGCGCAGGGCGAGGGAGAATCCTTCCTCGGCGAGTTCGAGCAGCCTGTCGGTGTCCCGCCGCGGGCGGGTCCACAGCAGCCCCGTCGCCCGCAGGATCATGGCGATCCCGGCGGCTTCGTCGGCCCCGCTGGTCCGGGCGAGCAGTTCGGCCTCCCCGGCACGGCGGCAGAGCGGCTCAAGCCGCCCCGTCAGCTGGTCGAGATGGCACAGGGCCACCAGCTGGTTGATCCGGATGAACCTCCGGGTGGCACCGGTGGTCGCCTGTAGTCCTCGTTCCAGATGCCGGTAGGCGTCATGGAACCGCTCCTGGAACAACTCCGCGCAGCCGAGCATCGCCAGGACGTCGGGCATGGTGACGGCAGCGGCGTCCGGCAGGGCGTCCACGATCCGCGCGCACTCGGTGACCTCGGCGACGGCCTCGTGCAGCAGCCCGAGCTGGGTGTCGCCGAGGGCGCCCAGGGCCCGCAGGTAGGGCACCGCCGGGCCGGCGGCTCCGGCAGCCTCCACCGCCTCGCGGACCGTGTCACGTGCCTCGCCGTAGGCGCCCCGGAACAACTGCACCCGCCCGTACGTGGTGATCAGTTCCGCTGCCGGCGCCGGCAGCGGAACCGGCAGTGGGCGGGGTACGAGGTCGAGTGCCGTCCGGACCACCGCCTCGGCCTCCTGGTGCCGGCCCAGCAGCCGCTCCAGCTCCCCGCACACGGCGTAGGCGCTCAGCCGCAGGTCGTCGGAGAGATCCGACTGGTGGCGGAGCAGACCGTGCACCAGGGAACGGGCTTCCTGTAGGCGGCCCACGGCACTGAGGGCCCGGCAGCAGTCGAGGACCAGGACGACCCGGGTGGCGCTGGTCCTGTCCCCGGCGGGCAGGTGGTCCAGCGCCAGGCGCAGCCAGCGGGCAGCGACAGCCGGGGACTCGGCCATCACCTCCGCCGCGCCCTCGACCAGGACCTGCCGGGCCTCCGCACCGCCCGCGCCCACCAGGTGTTCCGCCTGCCGGGCACGTCGGAGCGCCGGCGCTCCTCGCGCGGTGAGCAGATCCAGGGCCCGCCTGTGGGCGGTGACGCGCAGGGACGGCGTGGCGTGTTCCAGGGCGACGTGGCCGAGCACCGGGTGCCGGAAGACGTAGCCGCCGCCCCGGGCCGGCGGCCGTATCAAGTCCGCTCCGACGAGTTCGGTGAACGCTGCGAGGGTCCGTTCCAGGCCGAGACCGGAGAGCGCGGCGATGTCGTCCGGCAGGAGGGGATCGCCGAGAACGGCGGCGACCTGGACCGTGAGCGCGGCGTCAGCGGAGAGGGAGTCCAGCTCGGTGACGACGGAGACGGCCTCCCGGAGCATGCCGTCCCGGTCCGGACCGGCACTCAGCGGCCACTCGTCCGGGTCCCACCGCGCCGCGGCCAGGATCCGCAGCACCCGCGGGTTGCCGCCGGAAACGGCGTGCAACTGCTCGGCGTAGGTGCCGTCGACCACGGGTGCCGGGGAAGCGCGCCACTCGGTGTACGCGTGGTCGCGCGCCGAGTGGGAGCGGGCGTGCGGGAAGGTGGAGGCAGCGTGAGACCCCCCGTGGCCGAGCAGGGCGGATGTCGCCCGGAGGTCCAGGGAGGACGGGGCGAGGCGGATGACCGAGCCGGTCTCGACTCCGCGTTCGAGCGCTTCCCTCAGTACGGGGCTGGACCGCCGCGGGCGGTGCGCCAGTGCCAGGACGAACGGGCCGGGCGGGGATGTCCGCACGAGCTGCGCGATCAGTCCCGCGGACCGCTCGTCGCACAGGTGCACGTTGTCGAGGACGAGCACGCCGCCGCGCCGCGCCGCCCAGCGCCCCAGTACGCTCCGCACCTCGGCATCCGCCCCGGCGCCGAGTTCCCTGGCGATCGGCGGGTCCCGCGCCTCCAGGGCGTCCAGCACCTCTCGGACGACCTGGCCGGGTTGTGTCGTACCGTGCGCGGCGTGGGCTCGCGCCACCGCTGCCCCTGCTCCGGCCGCCCGCTCGGCGAGCAGGCCGAGCAGGGTGGTCTTGCCGATCCCCGGCTCACCGGTGACCTCCAGGACCGCTCCCCGGCCGCCGGTCAGATCCTGTACGACCGCGGACAGACGCTCGATCTGCGTGTGTCCGCCGACGACGACGTCGCTCTCGTGGGCCGGGTCCTCGGGGGGCAAGTGATCCTCTCCCTTCCCATGGATGTGCGCACGAGCCAGGACGCTCTGTCGCCGATCCGGATATTAGGCCATCACGTGGGCCGACCTGTGGCCTGCGCGAAGGACGGTGGCGGTGGCGGAGGTTGACCCTCGACCTTGTCGAGGGCTCAGGGTTCGGGGTGTGGAGAACGACATGCGCAGCATCGGGGAGATGGCCCGGGACGGCGGACTGAGCGTGAGCGCGCTGCGGTTCTACGACCGTGCCGGTGTGCTGGTCCCCGCCTGGGTGGACCCGGTCAGCGGCTACCGCTGGTATGCGCCCGGGCAGTTGGCGGAGGCCCGGCTGCTCGCCCGCCTGCGCCGGGCCGGCATGCCCCTTGCGGACATCAGGCTCGTCCTGGCGGGCTGGGCCGGCACGGACACCGACCTGGTGCGGGGACTCCTCGAAGCCCACCTGCGCCGTCTCGAACGCGGACTGACCGACGCCCGCGGCGAGTTCTCCACGCTCCGAGCCCTACTCGACCACCGGGAGAACCCCATGGCCTCGCCCCGCACCACCACCGTACGGCTGTCCGTCCCCGCGCCGGAGCTGGCCGCCGCGCTGGACGCGGTCCGTTTCGCGGCCGGTACCGACGCCGAGCTGCCGATGCTCGGCGGGATCCTGTTCGATGTGGAGGGCGGTGAACTCCAGGTCGTGGCCACCGACCGGTACCGGCTGGCTGTCGCGCGGGCCCGTACGACGGGGCAGTGCGGGCCCCGCACACAGGTCGTCGTCCCTCTTCCCCTCGCGGACGCGATGCGGGCGCTGCTGACCGGCCACGAGCCCGTCCAGGTGACGGTGGACGGTGACCGCGTGACCCTGGAGACCGGGGACCGGCAGGCGGCCGGGCAGAGCCTGGGCCACGAGTTCCCCGACTACCGCCGCCTCGTCCAGCTGCCGGCCGGGCGCCGGGCCCCCATCGATACGGCGGCCTTCCGCAAGGCCCTGGAGACCGGTCCGGTCCGCGCGCGCGAGACCCCCGGCGAGGACGGAGAGCGCCACCACCTCAGCGTGCTCAGGGTGACGGACAACGGCTCCGTGACCGTGTGCGACGACGGTGACGACCACAAGGACGATGTCGCCGTCAACCGCGAGTTCCTGCTGCACGCGCTCGCCGCCGGCGCCAGGGATCAACTCGTCCTGGAAATGGGTGCCCCCACCGCACCCCTGGCGATCCGCCGGCCCGAGGACGAGACCACCTTCTCGCTCCTGATGCCGGTCCGCCTGGAGGACTGACTCTTCTCGCGCGGGGCTCCGTCACATCATCTGGCGGCCCGCCGCGCCCCCTCCCGGGTCGTCCGCCAGTGTCACCGTCGCCGTGACGCGTTTGCCCATCGGCTCGCGGTGGACGGCGAAGCTCTGGCTGACCGCCATCACGATCTCCAGTCCGTGCTGGCCGATGCGGTCCGGGTCGGGCGCCAGGACCGCCGGGAGCGTCGGGTCGCTGTCCCACACGCTCACCTGGACCGCGCCGTCCCCGACCGTCAGCGTCAGCAGGCACGGCCCGGGAGCGTACTTGCGGGCGTTGGTCACCAGCTCGCTCACCACCAGCTGCACCATGCCCATCGCGCGGCCGGACACCGGCAGCCCGTGCACGGCCTGCACGTCGGACAGGAAGGAACGGGCCAGATCGCGTGCCGCGGCGATGCCCTCGTCCCCTTCGAAGGCAGCGGACACCGACCCGACGGCATCCTGCCGTGACCGCCGGCCTTCACCGTCCTCAGACAGGTGCATACAGTCGCCTCACTTCCGAAGCGTCTTTCGTCATCGAGCCGCTTACCCTGAAAACGTCAACTCGTCCCCCGACCTCTCACGCGATCCGTCGCGTGCTGGTTGCACCGACCGTACCGGTACGTGCGTCCGTGCGGTCACCCGCCTCTCGCCCCAGCCGGGTCTGCGGGCCCCGTGGCGCCGACGGTGAGCGAGGAGGAGCATCGTGCCACAGCCGGACGAAGAGCCGCTCGAAGCGCTGTTCGCCTTCGACACCCGGGGCCTGGAGGACTGGGACGAGGGGCGTGCGCTGGCCGCCCTCGACGGCGTACACGGTGCCCTGTACCGCAACCATCTGCTCATCGCCCTGCGTCTGGACGCATGGGCGGAGGCGGAGAGCCGGCGCACGGACACCGACGCGCGCTACCGGGCCGGGTACACGCAGGCGCTCCAGGACATGGCCGCCTTCCTGAGGCAGACCTATTACCTTCCCGAGGGCCCGGACTGACCGTCGGACCGGGAGGACCTAGGCGGACTGTCCGCCGTCCTCGGCGTCCCGGTCCCGCTCGGGACGGTCCTCGGCCTCGACGCCCTCCAGGGGCTTGCCCGCGCGCGTGCCCCGCTCCGCCTGGTAGCCCTCCTCGGCACTGGCCGTGCCCGGCACGGCCCGCTCCTGTGCATGGCTCTCCGAGCCGGAGTGCGCTCCGGGCTCCTCCGGGCTGCGTGCCCGGTCGTAGCGGTCCTCGCGGTGATCGTTCTGGTCGGTCATGTTCCTCACTCCCCTCGGCGTCGGGTTGCCGCCGGGTTCCCTGCGGCGGGCACCGGAAACGGCCGTGCGTCAGCCGGCGGAGCGGTCCTCGCCCGGCCTGCGCACCACCGTGAGCAGGTCGTCGCGCCCGGCCACCGCCTCCAGAGCGAGCGTGCGGTATCCGGCCTGGTCGAACAGCACCGTGATGCGGTCCTGATCCTCGCTGAGCACGGTGCCGTCACCCCACTGCCCGTGCCGTACCTCCGCGCCGACGGGGTAGGACGCCGCCGCGGGGTGGGCGGGCCGCTCCTGCCCCTGCTCGGTGTCCTCGTCGTCACAGCTGTCGCAGTTCCCGCACGGTGCCGTGTAGTCCTCACCGAAGTAGCCGAGCAGGAAGTCCCGTCTGCAACCGGTCGTCTCGGCGTACGCCCGGGCCATCTCGACCCGCGTGCGGTCGGTCAGGCGATGCGCCTGCGCGGTCCGCGCGGCCCGCTCGGCCGCCTGACCGGGAGACAGGTCGGGGGCCGGCAGGACCTCGCCCTCCTCCCCCGTGGTGACGGCTTCGGCCTCCTCCAGCAGGTTCACCGCCGCGGTGACCCGGTTCCGGGACAGGCCGGTGTCCTCGCGCAGCTCGTCCAGGTCGGCGGGGTCCTCACCGTGGTCGTGGACGGCGTCGGCCACCTCGGACAGGACGTCGTGGCTGGGGGTGCGGCCGGCGAAGTAGGTCTGCATGCCCGTGTCCTCCGGCCGGTAGTGCAGTACGGCGAGGGACGGGCGCCCGTCCCGGCCGCCGCGGCCGATCTCCTGGTAGTAGGCGTCCAGGGACCCGGGCAGCGAGGCGTGGAGGACGAACCGTACGTCCTCCTTGTCGATCCCCATGCCGAACGCCGAGGTCGCCACGACCACGTCCGCGGCGCCGGAGAGGAAGGCGTCGTGGATACGGGCGCGTTCGGCGGCCCGCAGCCCGGCGTGGTAGGCCTCGGCGGCCAGGCCCAGGGAGGCCAGTTCCGCGGCGTAGTACTCGCTGTCCTTGCGGGTCGCGGCGTAGACGATGCCCGGCTTGGGTTCGGTGGCGGCCCGCTCCACCACGGCCCGGCGCCGGTCGCCGTCGTCGAGGAAGCGGCGGACCTCCAGCCGGATGTTCGGCCGGTCGAAGCCGGTCACCAGCTGCCGCGGCCGGCGCATGCCGAGCCGCTCGGCGATCTCCTTGCGCACCGGCGGCGCGGCGGTGGCGGTCAGCGCGAGCAGAGGTGGCCTGCCCACCCGGCGCACCGCCTGTTCCAGGCGCAGGTAGTCGGGGCGGAAGTCGTGGCCCCACGACGACACGCACTGGGCCTCGTCGACCACGAACAGGGCCGGTTCCACCTCCGCCAGCCGCTCCGCCACCTCGTCCTTGGCCAGTTGCTCGGGCGACAGGTACAGCAGGCGCGCCTCACCCGCGCGCACCGCCTCCCAGGCGGCCTCCGTCCGGGCCGCACCGAGATCGGAGTTCAGCGCGACCGCGCCGGGGCCGTGGTCGCCCTCCGGCAGCCCGGCGATCTGGTCCCGCTGGAGGGCCAGCAGCGGCGACACGACCACGACCGGCCCGGACAGCATCAGGGCGGGCACCTGGTAGACGGCGGACTTGCCCGACCCGGTCGGCATGACGACGAGGGCGTCCTCGCCGTCCAGCACCCACTGCATGGCGGTGAGCTGCTCGGGCAGCAGGGTGTCCCAGCCGAACACGTCGGCGGCTATCTCCCTCAGGCGCGTCGCCCGGTCCTGCTCCGTCCCCGGCTCCTTCCCTCCCATGGCCCACTCCCTCACTGCTCGGTGCGGACGCGGTGTGTCGCGCCCGTCGCGCCGACCTGGGTACCCGCCGGACCGGCCGCGATACCGGCTGGGCCGGACCCGTGCGTCGGTCAGGTCGCTGGACGGGTGCGGCACGGCGGAGGAAACGTCCCAGGGGCGGGGCCCGCCCCGGGGTGCGGCACGGCTCACTTCCGTCCCTCACCCGGTGCCGTACGGCCGTTCCCGCGCCCTACAGCGCACGGCCGTTCCGGGCCCGACACCGCACGGCCGTGCCGGCGCCGCGACCCCACGCCGTGCTTCCGTTCCGGCGATGGTGACCGCCCGAGCCGGGCGGTCGCCGCCGGCGGGCTCCCGCTGACCGGACAGCACACTCCCCGCCGGGGAGATCGCGGGGAATGCGAGGATACTGGGGTTGGCAGGGCCGTCACTTCCGTTCCTCCGGGGCGGGCCGGCCGGTTCCGCCGGAGGTGTCTCTTCGGGGTGGATCCCCGTGGTCCCGGCGGCGCGCACGATGCCGACCCTCGGGCACGGGCCCGGAAGGACGCAGCATCATGACCGAACAGCCGTCTGCGCTCCCTGACCTCACCTCCCTCCTCCTGAGCACCGACTCCGTGGAACGGTTTCTCCAGGCGCTCGCGGACCGGGCGCCGGTCCTGGCGCCCGCCGCCCAGGGCGTCGGGATCACCCTGGAGCGGCAGGGGCGGCCACTGACCGTGGTCAGCTCCGGTGTCGGCGCCTCCGACCTGGACGAGGCCCAGTACGGGCAGGACGACGGGCCCTGTCTCCAGTCGCTGCGCACCGGCGAGGAGGTGGAAGTGACGGACATGCTGGACGAGCAGCGCTGGGGTCCGTATCCGGCCTTCGCCGCCGCCTGCGGGACCCGCTCGTCGCTCTCGCTGCCGATCGCCGCCCACACCCACACGGCCGGTGCGCTCAACCTGTACTCGCCGAAGGCGCTCGGTTTCGCCGACGCGGATTTCACCGGGCTGCGCGCGCTCGCCGCGCAGGCCACCGGAGCCATCGCGCTCGCGCAGCGCATCGCGGACGCGCGGCAGTACGCCGACGAACTGCGCACCGCGATGGAGTCCCGCGCCGTCATCGACCAGGCGATCGGCGTGATCATGGGCCGGCAGCGGTGCCGGGCCGAAGAGGCCTTCGACCTGCTGCGCACGGCCTCCCAGAGCCGCAACATCAAGCTCCGTGACCTGTGTGCGGAGTTGCTCACCAGCGTCGGCGGCGGTCCGCCGTCGGACGGGCGCCCGCTGCGGCCCCGGCCCTGAACGGCTCGCCGTCCGCGCACGTCACCGAGTTGCCGGGCCGGCCGGTGGCGAAGGGGTACACGTAGCCCGATCCGGTGGCGTCGGGGCGCAGGGGACGTAGGGAGGTGTGCCATGACAGAGCGGGACCGAGCGGTGCGGCGCATGCTGGCGGGGCTGCTGGCCGAGAGCCACGTGCTCTCGTTCGAACGCCTGCCGTCACGGGTCGCGGAGCACGCCGCGACGGCCGGTTTCTCCGATGTGCTCATCTACCTGGGAGATCTACGGCGCGACGCTCTGCGGCTGCTCACCGGCAAGGGGCTGGACGCCCACGCGGGCGCGCCCGAGGGCAAGGCGGAGCTGTCCGTGGAGGGGACGGTCGCCGGGCGCGCCTTCCAGTACGGGTGCGTCGTGCCCGCCGCCGACAACGGGGACGGGCTCCGGGCATGGTGGGTGCCGCTCCTGGACGGCACCGAACGCCTCGGCGTACTGCACGTGGCCTCCGCCGAGGACGGGGAGGACGTCCGCCAGGACATGCTGGCGCTGGCCTCCCTGGTGGCGATGCTGGTGGTCGGCAGCCGGGACACCAGTGACTCCTACGCCCGGCTGACCCGCATCCAGCCCATGAACGTCGCCGCGGAGATGCAGTGGACGCTGATGCCGCCCCGCACCTACACCGACAGCCGCGTGGTCATCGGTGCCGTGATGGAGCCCGCGTACGAGGTCAGCGGGGACGCCTACGACTACGCCACCGCCGCCGACGTCCTCCATCTGTCGATCTTCGATGCCATGGGCCACGACACGTCGGCCGGTCTCACCGCCGCCCTCGCCATGGGCGCCTGCCGCAACCACCGCAGGCAGGGAACGGACCTGGGTGATCTCGGTGACGCCATCGAGCGGGTGCTGATCGAACAGTTCGGCCGGACCCGTTTCGTCACCGGCATCCTCGCCGACCTCGACACGTCCACCGGCATGCTGACCTGGGTCAACCGCGGCCACCATCCGCCCGTGCTGATCCGGGACGGACGCTGGACCACCCTTCTGCGGTGTCCGCCGACGCATCCCATGGGGACCGATCTGCGGCTGCCCACCAAGCTCTGCCGCGAGCAGCTCCAGCCCGGTGACCGGCTCGTCCTGTACACCGACGGCATCACCGAGGCCCAGGTCCCCGGTGGTGAGGAGTTCGGACTCGCCCGCTTCGTCGACATCCTGGTCCGCCATCACATCGACGGCCTGTCCGTCCCGGAGACCCTGCGCCGCCTCATCCAGAGGCATCTGCACCACAGCCGGCTGCGGGACGACGCCACCATCGTGGTGTGCGAATGGCTCGGTCCCCGGGTCGATGCCACGGCCGACGCCGCGGCGCTGGCCGGGGTGCCCGACGACCTGACGGCCGGCTGGCCCGGCAACCGGTGAGCGCGGCAGGCCCCGGGTGCCCGGTTCACGGCGGCCCGCCGACGTTTCCGCCCTCCTTGTCCCGCTCTCCTTCACGGAGCAGGTCGAGGGTGACGCGGGCCAGTTCCTCCGGTGCCGAGAAGTTCAGGGCGTGCCCGGCTCCCGGTACGGTGACCAGGCGGCCGTGGGGAAGCAGTGCGGTGACCTCCCTGGCCCACGCCTCCGGCACGACGGGGTCCCGCGCCCCGCGGGCCACCACCACGGGCGTGCGCAGCCGGTGCAGCTTGTGTTCCACGGGGTCGCGCAGCGCGTACCGGCACGTGCGCAGGGCGCGGCGCACGCCGCACTCGGCGTAGCTCGTGAGCAGCGGCGGCCCGAGTGACGGCCGCTCCCACGGGACGTCCCGCAGCAGTCGGGCCGCCTGGGTCCACAGTGAGCGGGCGCGTCGGTCGAAGGTCGGCCCGTTGAGCACCACGGGCCCCACCAGCTCGGGCGCGTGCACGGCGAGGTCGACGACGATCTGACAGCCGATCGAGTTGGCCACGAGGGCCGTCGGCCCGCGACCGGTGACGCGGAGCCAGTCGGCCAGTGCCAGCGACAGCTGCCGCACGTCGAGGGCGTGGTCCGGACCGCGGGTGCGGCCGAAGCCGGGCAGGTCCACGGCGACGGTCCTGGCCCGTGGCGCGAGAGCCCGGGCGAACGGCAGCCAGTAGCGGTAGGAGCAGCCGAGGCCGTGGACGCACACGACCTCGGGGGCGTCGTACGGGCCGAGCGCGGCGGAGTGGACGCGGGTGCCGGCGGCGGCCGTGAACTCCTGGCTGTCCCAGCGGCTCAACGGGCCCGGGCCCGGCGCTCGACACCCGCCGCCGCGCCGGCCGGCAGGGTGGCGGCGGCCGGTGCCTCCTCCCGCCGCGCGGCCAGGACCACGGCGCGTCCCTTACGGGCGAGGGCCAGGGCGGTGGCCCGCCCGATGCCGCCGGCCGCCCCGGTGATCACGACCGCGGTGTCGCGCACTCGCATCGACGGTCCCTTTCTGCGCCTCTGATCCGCGCACTTCGTCCGCGCGGATCATCGTGTCGTCCGTGTACTTCGTCGTTCGGTCGGACGGACGGCCGCCCGGCGTACCGGGCGGCCGTGGTCGCCGTGCCGGCCGGGGCCGGGCCCCTCGTACCGGGCCGCCTCACGCCGGGTCAGCCCTACGCCGGGGCCGGTTCGTACGTCCAGCGCAGCAGGGCGCCCAGGCCTCCCGTGGGGATGTCCGAGTCGTCCTCGGCGTCCTCGGGAGGGATGATCAGCACGTCGGCGGCCGTGGCGGCGGCGGCGCGCAGCAGCGCGTCGTCGGCGCGGACCGGCGTCGGATCGCTCTCGCCCAGGGTCCTGGCCTCGGTCCGCCGCACCGCCACCTGGTCGGGCTGGGCGCCCACCCAGGTCTCGCGGCCCAGTTCCGGCCCGTCGGGGCGGACGAGCAGCGTGTCGATGCGGTGCTCGCGGGCCGCCTCCACGAGCGCGGGGACGCCTTCCACCGCGTCCGCGGGCCGGTCGGTGCCTGCTCGTCCGGCGCGGAAGCGGTCGAGGGCCTCCTCGACGCGCCGACGCGTGTACTGCCGCCTGGCCTCCTCGATGGCCTCTTCCAGGGCGGGCGAGGAGGAGCCCGCGGCGCGACCGCCGTGCTCGGTCTCCACGGTGACCCGCTGGACGGCCTCGGGCAGCTTGTGGTGCACGGCCGGCCGTTCACGGGGATCACCGACCAGCACGACCAGGTCGGCGCCGGATTCCTCGTACGCGGTGCTCAGGGCTTCGGCGATCTCGCCGGCGTTGTGTTCCCAGGTGTTCTCGACCTTGAGCTGGAAATGCCGCTCGGACCAGTCGGCCGAGGCCGTGCGGTGCACGGGGTGCGGCCGGCCCTCGACCTGTCCGGCGTCCCGCGGGCCGGTCGCGCCGCGCAGTTCGAAGTCGGCCCCGGTGCGGTCGATGTAGGCCACGAGGCAGAGCGGGTCCTGGCCGGACAGTTCCAGCAGGGGCGTCAGGCGGGGCAGCGGGGCCCAGCAGGCGAGGGGCCGCTGCGGCGGGCGGGTGAGCCGGTGGCTGAGCACCACCTCGCCGCCGGCCGCGAAGACCACCCGGCCGGCGGGGTCCTCCGGGGGCCCGATCCGGGTGAGGGCGTCGCGGACCGCTTCGATGGTCGCCGCGTCCGCGCCGTCCTGCTCCAGCGACCGGCAGACCTCGCGTACGGACAGTTCTTGCTGCTTGGCGCCCGATTCGTCGCTGTGGGGCGGGCCGAAGTAGACGGTGGCGTACGGTCCGGGGCGGTCGAAGAGCGGTTGCAGGAAAGACAGGTGCACGCTTGCTCCTCCGTCGGCGCTTACTTCTCCTCGAAGTCGTCGGGGCTGATCCCCGCCTCCTCCAGTGCCTCCTCGACCGTCCGGCCGGTCGCGCCCGCGGCGGGCCGGCCGGTGCCGTCCGTGTCCTTGAGGACCTCGTCGGTCGACTCGGTCTTCGGCCGGTTCTCCTCGGGAACGGTCATGACGACTCCTTCTGTGCACGACGACACCGGTTGTGTACGACGACACCGGACCGACTTGCCTCGCTTGCTCCCTGTAAACACCTGTTTGAATGAATGCGCCCACAGGAGCGGGAGGGTTCAGGCGATGACCGCCTCCTGTGCCGGCCGGGTCCCCCGCGGGTCCCGGGGCAAACGGCGGCGGCGTGCGGGGCGGACGGCCGGCGCGTGCGGGGCACGACGGCCGCGGCGTGCGGGGCGGACGGCCGGCGGTCCCGCTAACCGGCCCGGTCGGCGACAGGGGCCGCCAGCGCCTCCAGGAGGCGGTCGGCGCCGTCCCTGACGACGCCCTCGCGGAACTCTGCGGCGATCTGCCCGGCGGTCACCCGCCCGGCGGTCAGGCACCAGTGCCACCAGCGTTCCAGCCGGGGCTGGTCCAGCCGTTCCGCGGGCACCAGGGCCGGCCAGTCGCAGGCCCGTGCCTGCGCGGTGACCTTCGCCCCGCCCTCGACCGGGTCGACGGCCAGTGCCGGTACCCCCGCGCGCAGCGCCAGGACCAGCCCGTGCAGACGGTCGGTGACGACGAGGTCCAGCCGGGTGAGCACGGCCTCCAGCTGGGCGGGCGTCGCGCACAGACGCCAGTCGCGGATGTCGAGCCGGGTGTCGATCTCCAGCCGGGCGCAGTCCTTGGCCGCGAGCCAGCGGGTGACCTGCTCGGCGACCTGGCCGTGCCGCCGCTGCCGCCCGTACTCGTGCTGGCCGTGGGTGAGCACCAGGCCGACGACCGGCCGCGGCGGGAGGGCGGGAGCCCGGGCCGCCAGATCCCGGCCGGGCTCGGCGGTCCCGGCGTCCCGGGCCAGCACCCGGTGGAAGCCGGTCACGGCGGGACTGTCCGGAGCGATGACGGACGTCCCGACGGCGATCCGCACGCAGTGCGCGAACCGCCGGTGGAGGTCCTCGATCTGCCGGCCGTGCAGCGGGCCGCACACGAACACGAGGTGGGAGTAGTCCTCGGGCCGTACGTCCTCCAGATGGAGGGCCCCGGGACGGAAGCCGGGGCTCCAGGCGACGTCATGAGCGACGCCCGCGCGTCCCAGCACGTCCCGGACCCGGTCCAGGGCCAGTACGTCCCCGGCGGTCGCCTCGCCGTGCAGGAAGCTGAACCACCCGGTCAGCAGCAGTCTCCGGCGTGTGTCCGGGGGTGGCTCCGGCAGTTGTCCGCGCACAGTGCGGGCGGGTTCCCTTCGGGGTGGAGGGCGAGCGCCCAGGCCGGCGAGATGACCCGTCCGGCCGGACGGCCACGGGGGCTACTCGTTGTCGAACACGGCTTTCTGGACGTCGTTCGGGCCGTCGAACTGGTCCGTCGGGGCGTCGGACAGCTTCTCGACGAGGGTGTCGTCCGCGCCGTTGTCCTTGGCCAGCCTGACGAGGTCGTCCCGGCCGGCGGGATAGCTGGCGCCCTTCAGCGCCTTCTGGAGGTCGATCGGGCTGATGCTCGCCATGGTGGTCTCCTTGCCGTGCTGAGAGGGGATCGCGACGTCGGCTCCCGTCGTGCCGGGCCGGCCGACAGGTGCATCGTGTGCACACGGCGTTGATCTCCGCACGTCGGCTCGGAAGGGGGCCGTCCGGTCCACCAACGCGCCCACCGGCGCTTTGTGGTGGCGGTGGGCGGGGCGCGGGTGTAGCGTCGGATTCCAGCAGTCGTGGTTCCGAAGTCCCGTTCGCCCGTGATCGCAAACCACGGGCGTTCTTGCTGTTCAGCGTCTTTACGAACCAGGGCGGCTCCTGCCGGGGCCCGAGAACGCGGGCCCGGTTCGCTCGAAGGAGATAGTGATGGCCAGCGGTACGGTCAAGTGGTTCAACAGCGAAAAGGGCTTCGGCTTCATCGAGCAGGACGGTGGCGGCCCCGACGTCTTCGCCCACTACTCGAACATCGCCACCCAGGGTTACCGGGAGCTCCAGGAAGGCCAGAAGGTGGAGTTCGACGTCACCCAGGGCCAGAAGGGTCCCCAGGCGGAGAACATCCGTCCGGTCTGATCCGGCCGGGCACGGCACTGCCGGCCCACCCCTCACCCATATCGGTGACGCCCCCGCAGCGGGGCACGAGACCGGTCGGGCGGTTCGCCGCCCGGCCGGTTTCGTATGCCGCACAGGAAGACCGTGCGTGCCGTGACCAACCGGTCCAGACGCAGGGGGTGTTGATGAACCGGCGGATCGCGGGCACCCGTCCTTGGTGATCTTCATATCCAGCCGGGAGAGAGGGGCGTCACCACCGTGACCATGCCCGTACGCCGCATGAGCCGCCCCACCGGTGGGACCCGCCGGCCGTTCGATCTGCGCGCGACCGCCCTGTTCTTCGCGGTCCTCGCCCTCGCCCTGTGCGTGCTCGGTTTCGCCGCCCGGACAGCGGCCTCGGCCGCCGAGCGGCGTCCCGTCTGGGTGGCCGTCCTGTGTCTGCTCGCCGTGTCCGCCGGACTGGCGCTGCGCCGTCGGCGCCGCCGCCTGTCCCCCGCCCGGACCGCCCAGCGGGCCGCCGTGGCGCTGGAGGAGGCGGCGCACACGGCGCTGGAGGAGCTGCGGGCCCCGGCCGCGTTCGTGCCCCGGCAGGCCGAGCCGGCCGGCCCGGACCTCTCCTCCCCCACCGGGCTCGATGCTCCTGGCACCGTCGACTACGGCGCTCTGGACGCCGACGAGTTCGAGCAGGCCGTGGCCGCGCTGTGCGAACGGGACGGCTGTACGGCTGTGGAAGTCGTGGGCGGCGCCGGTGACTTGGGCGCCGACGTGCTGGCCGTGGCCCCGGACGGCCGGCGGCTGGTCGTCCAGTGCAAGCGGTACGGCGATGCGAACCGTGTCGGCTCGCAGGACCTCCAGCGCTTCGGCGGTACCTGCTACACCGTGCACGAGGCCGATGTCGCGGTCCTCGTCACCACCAGCGACTTCACGGCGCCGGCCGTCGAGTACGCCGAGCAGTGCGGGATATTGTGCCTGAACCGCGCGGCCCTGGACGCCTGGAGCGACGGCACCGGTCCGGCGCCGTGGATGCTCGTGGACGTCAGTGGTCCTTGCTGACCGAGGTCGTGGCCCTGCGCAGGCCGCGGTGGCGGTCGGGATTCACCGCGGCGGACAGGCCGTTGAGCTGGAGCCGGGTGCCGCCGCGCAGATGGGCGAGGTCCTGGCTGCCGTCGCCGGTGGGGACGAGCCAGGTGAACTGCTCGGTCCAGGTCAGGCGGGATCCGGCGGGGTCGTCGGCCAGTTCGACGGTGACGAGGGAGACCCAGCGGCGGCTGCCGTCGACCTCGGCCTCGTAGACGTACAGGATGCGGGCGTCCGGCACGATGTCCAGGAACCGCGAGCGGTAGGCGAGGTGTTCCTCGGTGTCGCCGTTGACGAAGACGTTACGGGCGCTCTCCCCGCCGCCGACCCGGAAGTCCAGCTCGTGCTCGGCGGTGGAGGAACGGCCGGGGAGGCGGAACCAGCGCCGGCGCACGGACGGGTCGGCGAAGCCCCGGAAGACCTCGGCCCGCGCCACCGTGAAGTCCAGGTCGAGGGAGAACGAGCCGTGTAACGCGGGTGGTGGTGTGTCACCGGTGGAAGAAGAATCCGTTTCCGCCCGTGTGACCTGACCGGCAGCGTCCATTGGATCAACGTAACACAGGCCGTCAGAGCCAGCCTTCCAACGACTTCAGGAAGCCGTCGACGTCGTCGCGGTGGATGCAGTGACCCGTGTCCGGCACGTACACCACCTCGAAGCCGCGCTCGCGGAGCCGCTCGGCCAGCTCGTCGGGTACGAGGTGGTGGTCACCGGCGCCCTGGACGAGTGAGGGCACCTCGGCGCGCGCGGGGATCAGGTCCCGGTCGCTCTGGAGCCACTCGATGGCCCGGACGTCCCAGCGGGCGTAGCCGGTCAGTTCGGCCTCGATGTCCTCGGGGAGCCAGCGCGGGCACAGCCGGCGGATGCTCTCGGCGGTGGCCGACTTGGTGGCCTGTGCGAACTCCCGTACCTCGTCCACCGACTGGGCGCCGAGCCGCCACGCCGGGTCGCTGTAGACGACGCGGGCCGGGCGCAGGCCGGGCACCGCGAGGGCGAGCACGGGCGCGCCGAACGAGTGGGCGAGGGCGAGGTCGACGCCCGCCGGTACGGACTCGACCAGGTCGGCCGCGAGCAGCTCGGGCGTGTACTCGTCGGCGTGCGGGCTGTCGCCGTGGCCGCGCAGGTCGGGCATGATCACGCGGTAGCCGCGCGCGGTGAGCAGCGGGGCCACCCGGCGCCAGGTGTCCGCCGACGACATCACGCCGTGGACGAGCAGCGCCGTCCGGTCTCCGTCGCCGGCCTCGTGCAGTGCGAGCTTCATGAGCGGGGTCCTTTCGACACGCGGTGGGCGGGTGCGGGCGCGGCGGGGGCCGGCCCGGCGGGCGTCAGCGCTCTGTCCCGACCAGTTCGAGCAGGGCGGCCGCGGCCAGCCGGTAGCACATCGGGCCCAGGCCGACCACGACGCCGGAGGCCAGCGGGGCGATCACGGACTCGTGCCGGAATTGCTCGCGCGCCCATACGTTGCTCAGGTGCACCTCGATCCAGGGCCGCGGGTAGGCGGCGAGCGCGTCGCGCAGGCTCCAGCCGGCGATCATCAGCGCACCGGGGTTGACGATGGCGCCGACGGTGTCGGAGTGGTGCCGGTGGATGTCGCGGACCAGGTCGCCCTCCGAGTCGTGCTGGAGGGACAGCACCTCCCAGCCGGCGCCGCTCACCTCGGCGGCGACGGCCTTCTCGATGTCGGCGAGGGTGTCGGTGCCGTAGATCTCGGGTTCGCGCCGGCCCAGGATGCCCAGGTTGGGGCCGTTCAGCAGGAGCAGGGTGGTCATGGGGTCACCTCACTGTTGGGCGTGTCGCTGTGGGGCGCGCCGCCGCCGGGCGCGCCGGGCCGGCCGGAGCCGTGCGGCGGCCGGGGTCCGTCCGCGTCCCGGTCCGCGAGGACGAGTCCGGCCTCGGCGAGCTTCTCGGCGCGGGCCATGGCGACCCGGAGGATGGGCGGCGCCATCACCGAGGTCACGATCGCGACGAGGACGATGATGGTGTACGAGTCGGTGTCCAGGACGCCCAGGCGCAGGCCCGTCATCGCCACGACGACCTCGATGACGCCGCGGGCGTTCATGCCGGCCCCGAGGGCGAGCGCCTCCCAGCGGTTGAGGCGGCTGAGCCGGGCGCCGAGGAAGGCACCGGAGAACTTGCCGAGGACGGCGACGGCGAGGACGGCGCAGGCGGCGGCGAGGACGTCCGGGTGGCGCAGCCCGGTGAGGTCCATCCGCAGCCCGGCGGTGGCGAAGAACAGCGGGGCGAGGAAGGCCAGCACGGTGGTCTTCAGCGGTTCCAGCTTCTCCCGGTCCACATCCTTGCTGGTGCCGACCAGCACGCCGCAGACGAAAGCACCGAAGATCGCCTCCAGCCTCATGGCCTGGGTGGCGGCGGCGCCGAGGACGACGAGGATCACGACCGTCATCACGGTGGGCCCGGGGCCCTCGGCGCGGCCCGCCCGGCGCAGCGCGGCACCCACCAGCGGGCGGCCGATCAGCACGGCGGACAGCACGACGGCGACCGGGGAGAGCACGGAGGTCGTGACGACGCCCGCGGTCAGACCGGCGGTGGCCATCGCGGAGACCACGGACAGCAGGAACCAGCCGACGACGTCGTCCACGACACCGGCGGACAGGATCAGCTGGCCGATGTCGCGGTGGAGCAGCTTCATGTCGAGGAGCGTCTTGGCGATCACCGGGATGGCCGTGACGCACATCGCCACGCCGAGGAAGAGCGCGAAGACCGTGGGGTCGACGCCGGCCGGCATGAGCACACCCCGCAGCGCGAAGCCGGTGGCGATACCGAGCCCGAGCGGCAGCAGGAGACCGGCGACACTGACCCGGACGGCGGTGGCCCCGCGCTTGCGTACCAGGCCGAAGTTCAGTTCGGCGCCGGTGACGCCGACGAGGAGCAGCACGCCGAGCTGTCCGGTCGCGTCCAGCAGGTGCGTCTGCTCGGGCCGGTGGGGCAGCAGCCAGTCGGAGAAGCCGGGCAGCAGATGGTGCAGCACGGACGGGCCGAGGAGCATGCCGGCGCACAGCTCACCCACGACCGCGGGCATCCGCAGGCGTTCGGCGAGCCGGCCCAGGACGAACGCGGACAGCAGCAGGAAGGCGAGTTGGAGGAGGAAGACCAGGAGCGAGTGCGGGGCCATCGTGGGCACCGGGTCGGCGAGCGTCACGGGCTTTCCCCTCATCGGCGCGGGCGACGGGATCAGTGGGCGGTGTCGGCACCCTGTCCGCTCAGGCTGCGGCTCAGGAGCGCGAGGACCTCGGCGCTCCGCTCGACGTGGAAGAAGTGACCGCCGGAGAAGACGCGCAGGTCGGTCGGCCCGGTGGTGTGCTCCTCCCAGGCGCGTGCCTCGTCGAGCGTCGTCCTGGGGTCGCTGTCGCCGGTGAGGACGGTCACCGGGCAGTCGAGCAGCCGGCCCGGTTCGTGCCGGTAGCGTTCGATCGCGGTGTAGTCGCTGCGGATCGCCGGGAGGAACATCGCCAGCACCTCGGGGTCGGCCAGGATCGCCTGGTTCGGCCCGCTGAGGGCGCGCAGTTCCGCCAGCACCTGCTGGTCGGTGGCCGCGTGCACGTGCTCGTCGCGGTAGCGGGAGGGGGCACGCCGGCCGGAGGCGAACAGCCGCACCGGGGAGGGCAGTCCGGCGTCCCGCATGCGCAGGGCCACCTCGTAGGCGAGTACCGCGCCCATGCTGTGCCCGAACAGGGCGAGCGGCCGGTCGTCCAGGTGGCGCAGCGCCGCGAAGATCTGGTCGGCGTACTCGGGGATGTTGTCGATGCCGGGTTCCTGCCGGCGCGTCTGCCGGCCCGGGTACTGGACCGCGAGGACCTCCACCGCGGGGGCGAGGGCCGTGGCGACCGGGAAGAAAAAGCTCGCCGAACCGCCGGCGTGCGGCAGGCAGACGAGGCGTACCGCGCTGTCCGGCGAGGGGCGGAAGACACTGACCCACTTCTCGAACTGTGCGGTTGCTCCAGGCATGCCGAAGGGCTCGCTTTCGCGTCGGGGACCAGCGTCCGGGCGGGACGTTCGGCAGCGTAGGCCGGGGCGGGCCGGGGCCGGTATCCCTCAACCTGATAGCCCGCGGCGGATTCCGGCCGGTACCGGCCGCCGGGCCCTTACGCTCGCCACGAGTCACCCGAGCAGGCCGGTCAGCCAGGCAGCACCGAGGGGGTTTCCATGTCCGATGCGTCACCGTCGCCCGATGCGTCACCGTCCGCGGCGTCACCGCGTGAGGCGTCACCGCGCGCTGCGTCACGGCCCGCCGTGTCACCGGACGGGGTCGCGGCGTCCGGCGGTTCACCGGGGGGCGGGCCGGGGACGGACGTGGTGGTCGTCGGGTACGGGCCCGTCGGCTCGGTGCTGTCCCTGCTGCTGGCGCGGCGCGGCTGGCGGGTGACGGTCCTGGAACGCCGTCGGCGGCCGTACACGCTGCCCCGGGCGACGAGCTTCGACGGGGAGACGGCGCGACTGCTGGCCGGCACCGGCATCGGCGGGGAGCTGGGCCGGATCACCGAGCCGGGCACCGGGTACCAGTGGCGCACGGCGGACGGAAAGCCGCTGCTGGACATCGAGTTCACCACGCGGGGCCCGTACGGCTGGCCCGACGCCAACACCATGCACCAGCCCGCGCTGGAGGAACTGCTCGCCGCCCGCGCCGCGCGACTGCCGGGCATCACGGTGCTGCGCGGCCGGCAGGTGGTGGACATCGCCGACGGTCCGGCCGGGGTCACGGTGACCGCCGAGGACGAGGACGGGACGGCCGAGACGTTCCCGGCGCGGTGGGTGGTCGGCTGCGACGGCGCCAACAGCTTCGTCCGCGACCGGATGGGCGTGTCCGTCACCGACCTCGGCTTCTCCTACGAGTGGCTGCTGTGTGACGTGGAACTGCGTGAGCCGAGGGAGTTCACGCCGACCAACGTGCAGATCTGTGATCCGGCCCGGCCCACCACGCTGGTCGGGAGCGGGCCCGGGCACCGGCGCTGGGAGTTCATGCGGCTGCCGGGCGAACGGGCGGCCGACCTGAACCGGGAGGAGACCGCGTGGCGGCTGCTGGCGCCGTTCGGCGTCACCCCCGAGACCGCGCGGCTGCTGCGCAGCACCACGTACATCTTCCAGGCGCGGTGGGCCGACGCCTGGCGGGCGGGGCACGTGCTGCTGGCCGGGGACGCGGCACATCTGATGCCGCCGTTCGCGGGGCAGGGCATGTGCTCGGGGATACGGGACGTGGTGAACCTTGCCTGGCGGCTGGACCTGGTGCTGCGCGGCACCTCCCCGGAGTCCCTCCTCGACACCTACACCGAGGAGCGCCGGACGCAGGTACGTGAGTCCATCCTGGCCTCGGTGCAGCTGGGGCGGCTGATCTGTGTGACGGACCCGGCGGCCGCGGCGGAGCGCGACGCGACGGTGCTGGCGAACCGGCGCGGGCGGGGGCCGGGCCGGCCGGACCCGGCGCGGCCGATCACCTGCGGGCTGCTGCACCGCCCGGCGGGCGCCGGCGCGGAGAGCCGCGTGCCCCCGGCGGGCGAGGTCCTGCCGCACGGCCGGCTGCACCGGCCGGCCGGCGGGGAGCCGCTGGACGATGTCGTGGGCGGCGGCTTCGCCCTGCTCACCCGCGCCGGGACGGAGCCGGGCCTCGGTCCGGAGCGGCTGTCCTTCCTGCGGGACCTCGGCGCCCCGGTCGTACGGCTGTGGCCGGCCACGGGCCCGTACGACGGGACGGCGGACGGCACGGCCGGCGTGGTGGACGCGGTGGACACCGACGGGGTGCTGTGCGCCTGGCTCGAACGGTACGGCGCGACCGCGCTGCTGGTGCGCCCCGACCACCACGTCTTCGGCGCGGCGTCCGACCCGGCGGGAGTGACCGCCCTCGTGGACGGCCTGCGCACCGCCCTGACCACTCCGGCCCCGGCGGTCACGGCGGGCGTGCACTGAACGGGACGGCCCGGCGGGGCGTCAGTACGCCGCCCCGCCTCCCGGGCCGGGGCGGCGGGTCACAGCCGGCGGGCGAGGAGCAGTGCGCCGCGCAGGGAGGACAGACCGCCCAGGCGGGCCGGGGTGAGCGGCGGGGTGGGGTGGCCGGGGCGGCCCAGGGCCGTCAGGTGGGCGGCGACCGTGTCGAGCAGGGCAGGGATGCCCGCGGCGAAGCCGCCGCCGAGCAGGGCGCGTTCGGGACGGACGAGTTCACCGACGCCGGCGATGGCCGTGGCGAGGGCGCGGGCCGTCCGGTCCAGGGCGGCCTCGGCCCAGGGCAGGTGGTCGCGCAGCCCGTCCCGCAGGGCGTCGAAGGTGACGGGCGTGCCGCGCAGCCGGGCCGCGCGGGCGAGGGTGGCCGGTCCCGAGGCGGTGGCCTGGAGGCAGCCCCGGCGGCCGCAGACGCACTCGGGGCCGTCCTGGTCGACGACGAGGTGGCCGATCTCGAAGGAGCCCCGGCCAGGCCCGGGACACAGCTCGCCGTCGAGCACGAGTCCGCCGCCGACTCCGGTCCCGACGCCGACGTAGAGCAGGTGGGGGCAGCCGGCGGCGTCCGCTTCGGCGAGGGCGCCGAGGTCGCCGTCGTCCGCCCAGGCGACGGCCGCCCCGGGGAACAGCTCCCGCAGCGCCGGGCCGACGGCGAGGCCGGTCCAGGCCGGGCGGCTGGGCCAGGCGGTGATCCGCTCACCGGGGCCGACGGTGGCCGGCAGGGCCACGCCGACGGCCCGCACGTCCGTGAGGGCGGGCAACCGCTCGATGTGCGCGGCGAGGTCGGCCAGGTCCCGGCCGGCGTCGCGGTGCGGGCCCCAGGTGAAGGTGGACTCCTCGACGCGGCCGTCACCGGTCTCGGCCCGGAAGGCGACCTTGGTGCCGCCGATGTCGACGCCGAGACGGCCCGGCGCCGGACCGGGGCCGGGCAGCCGGCCCCCGGGAGCGGGCACGGTCAGGCGCCCGGCACGGCGGGGCACAGGGCGAGCAGGTCGAGGGGGCGGCGCAGGACCGCGTCGGGTCCGGCGGCGAGCAGTTCCGCCTCGTCGGGGCCGACCCACAGAGCGGCGGCCGAGGCGACACCGGCGTCGCGGGCACTGGCCAGGTCGGTGGGCGCGTCACCGACCATGATGGCCTGCCCGGGCTCCACGCCCAGCAGTTCCAGGGCGCGCAGCACGATGTCGGGTGCGGGCTTGGGCCGGGCCACCTCGTCGGAGCCGATGACGTGCGCGAAGAACGGCAGCAGGCCGAGGCCGTCGAGGAGGGAGCGGGCGCGTTCGCCGCTCTTGCCGGTGGCCACGGCCAGCCGCAGGCCCCGCACCCGCAGGGTGAGCAGGAGTTCGACGACGCCGTCGAAGACCTCGACGCGGTGGGCGAGCCGGTAGCTCTCGCGGACGAAGGGCTCCTCCATCTCGGGGGGCAGCCCCATGATCCGCATGATGTCGGGGAAGTAGCGTCCCTGGTGGCGTACATACTCCTCGAACGGGGCCGGGCCGTCGCCGACGGTCTCCGCGTAGGCGACCGCGAACGCCTCCCGCATGACCGCGAAGCTGTCCACGATCACCCCGTCGAGGTCGAAGACCACCGCCGTCCGGGTCGCCGTGAGGAGGCCGGCCGTGGCGACGGGCCGGTCGGTCGAGGGGATCGTCATGGGGTCCTCATCTGCTCGTGGTCCGCTGGTACACGGGCTCGCTCGGCCCGTCGCGATCGGCCCGCGCGGAGGCGTAGAGCCGCTCCACGAGCCGTACGGTGGTCCGTGCCTCGGCGACGGCCCGGCCCCGGCCGGCCGGGTCGGCGAGGAGCGCCGGGACACCGTCGAGCTGCCGGGCGTACTCGGCGCCGACGGGTTCGGCGGGCACCGGCAGCCGGCGGGTGGTGCCCTCTCGGGTGAGAGTCAGGACGGACTCGGGCTGCCGGTTGGGGCTGAAGCCGAAGGTGCAGCGCAGTTCGGCGGTGCCGGCGCTGCCCTCGACGCGCACGAGGGTGAGGTCCCGTGCCTCGTGCGAGGCCCAACTCGCGTGCAGCGACACGGAGATGCCGTCCTCGCGGAGCAAGAGTCCCCGGGCGGTGTCCTCGACGTCGCCGGTGGGAGCGGTGACGGGCTGTTCGCGGCGCCAGGCGGCGGACCACTCGCCGGTGTTCAGGAAGTCGTCCGAGGTGGCGCCGACCGCCTGGCGGACCGGGGACGGGCCGAGCAGGGCGGTCAGGGTGTCCAGGAGATGCCAGCCGAGGTCGACGAGGGCGCCACCGCCGGCCTCGCTGCGCCGGGTGAACCAGCCGCCCGCGCGCGGCACGCCACGGGCCCGCACCCAGGCCAGGTCGACATGCCGGACCCGCCCCAGGCCGGGCACCAGCCCGGCCAGTTCCTGTACGTCGGCGCGGTGCCGGGCGGCGCTGCCGGCCAGCAGGGTGCCGCCGTCGCGCTCGGCCGCGGCCAGCACGTCGGCCTCGGCGCTGGACAGGCACACCGGCTTCTCCAGGAAGACGGACACGCCCCGGCGGAGCAGGCCGGCGGCGACCGTGGTGTGCAGGTGGTTGGGTACGGCGACGACGGCGAGGTCGACGGACCCGGCGTCGAGCGCGTCCGGGGTCGCGTGGGCGGGCGTGCCGGTCGCCGCGCCGACGGCCGCCCGCGCGGCGGGGTCGGGGTCGGCCACGGCGACCAGCTCGAAGTCCGGGTGGCACCGCAGCCGGGGCAGCCACAGCTCACGTCCCGCCCAGCCGAGCCCCACCACGGCGGCCCGCACGCTCATACGGCGGCCACGGCGTCCGCGACGATCTCGGCCGTGATCTCCAGGTCGGGTTCGTCGGCGAGGAGCACCCGGTGGTGCAGCCAGACGCAGTCGCTGCTGATGGCCTCGGTGTGCGGGCAGCGTTCGGCGATCTGCTCGACGCTCTCGTCGGGGGCGCCGGTCTCCCAGAAGGCGTCGGTGCGGTAGACGGCACGGAACGCGGCGAAGGCGGGCAGCCCGGCGTCCACCAGCCGGTCGACGAGGGTGTTGCGGTCCTCCTCGGAGATGCCGGGAACGCGGAACATCGCCATGTAGTGCGTGTTCTGGTCGGCGCGGACATCACTGCCCTGTGGTACGACCCCGTCGACGGCACCGAGCAGCCGGGACAGCAACGCCCAGCGCTTGTCACGCAGTTCGGTCTGGGCGGGCAGACGGCGCAGCTGGGCGCGGAGCACGGAGGCGGAGAACTCGTTGAGCCGCATGTTGGTGCCGGCGACCTGGTGCATGTAGCGGCGGTCGGCGCGCGGCCGGCCGCAGCTGTGCCTCAGGAACGCCGCCTCGTACAGGTCGCTCTCGGGGAACAGGACGGCGCCGCCCTCGCCGGCGGTCATCAGCTTGCCGTTCTGGAAGGAGAACGCGGCGACCGAGCCGAGTTCGCCGACCCGCTTGCCCTGCCAGCGGGCGCCCTGGGCGTGGGCGGCGTCCTGGAGGATCGGTACACCGGTGTCGGCGGAGAGCTTGCCGAGGGCGTCCATGTCGGCGACCAGGCCGGCCATGTGCACGGGCATGATCGCCCGGGTGCGCGGGGTGATCGCGGCGGCCACCGCGGCGACGTCGATGTTGTACGTGTCCGGGTCGACGTCGACGGGGACGGCGACCGCGCCGATGCGCTGGGCGGCCTGCGAGGAGGAGATGAAGGTGAAGGCCGGCACGATGACCTCGGTGCCGGGGCCGACGCCCAGACACTGGAGGGCGAGTTCGAGGGCGTGGGTGCCGTTGGTGACGGCGAGGGCGTAGGGGGAGCCGTGGAAGTCGGCGAACTCGCGCTCGAAGGACTCGACTTCCTTTCCGCCCATGCGCCACCACTGACCCTGTTCGAGGGCGCGGATCAGTCCGGTCCGCTCGGCGTCGTCGTACTGGGGCCACTCGGGGAACTGGGGTGCCGGTCGCGCGTTCATGGTTCTCCAAATCTCCGTCGGGAACGGGCTGGTGGAAGGTGAGCGGGCGAGGCGAGGGGCGGAGTGCCGGTCCGGACGGGTCGCGCGGTGCTGGCCGTCCTCAGCCTAGATGCCGGTGTGCGGGCCCTTCCATCCCTCGGTCTGGTAGTCGGCCGGTGGCGCGCCGCTCAGGGGGTGTGCAGTGCGAAGAAGGCGCGGTAGGAGTCGAGTTGCTCGGTGAGCATGTGGCTTCCGTGGTGCACGGGGAGTCCGTGCGCGGCGGCCTCGCGCAGCAGCCGGGTGTCGCGGGGTTTCATGATGATGTCCGCGACGACGGTGCCGGGCCGCAGCTCGCGGGGTTCGAAGGGCAGCGGGTCGTCGGGGTGCAGGCCGAGCGGGGTGGCGTTGACGGCGATGCCGGTGTCGTCCAGGGGCGGCCGGCCCATGGCGTGGACCCGGCCGGGCCAGTGCGCGGCCAGCCGGCCGACGAGCGCGGTCAGGCGCGGGGTGTCGGGGTCGGTGATCGTCAGCCGGTCCACGCCCGCGTCGAGGAGTGCCGCCGCGATGGCGCTGCCCGCTCCGCCGGCGCCGACGAGGGCCACCTTGGCGCCCTTCGGCTGGTGGCCCGCCCGGGCCAGGCCCGTGACGAACCCGGAGCCGTCGAAGTTCTCGGCGAGCCAGGCGCCGTCGCTCTCGCGCCGCAGCACGTTGGCGCTGCCGGTGATCTCGACGGTGCGGCTGCGCCGGTCGGCCAGCAGGGCCGCGGCCGTCTTGTGCGGGACGGTGACGAACAGGCCGTCGAGGTTGCCGACGCGTTGCAGTCCCCGGACGACGCTCTCCAGGTCGGCGGGCCGGACGTGTACGGGGACGAGCACGGCGTCGATGCCGAGCCGGGCGAAGAGCGGGTTGAGGAGCCCGGGCGACCGGACCTGCTCGACCGGATCACCGAGGACGGCGTAGAGCCGGGTGCGTCCACCGACCGGGCTCTGCCGGGGGGCGCCGGCGGTGCTGCCGGTTCCGGTGCCGGCCGTGGGGGCGGTGCCTGTTCCGGTGGCGGTGCCTGTGCCGGTGCCGCTGGTGATGCCGGTCTCGTTGCCGGTGGCGGTGATGCTGCTGGTCTCGGTCGGTCGAGGGGTGTCGGTCATCGTGGCGTCTCCGGGCTGGGGGCCGGGCCGGCCGCGAACAGCTCCGCCACCGCGAAGGCGAGTTCCATGGCCTGTTCGGCGTTGAGGCGGGGGTCGCAGGCGGTGCGGTAGCGGGTGGGCAGGTCGGCCTCGGCCAGACCGCGGGCGCCGCCGACGCACTCGGTGACGTCCTCGCCGGTCGCCTCCAGGTGCAGGCCGCCGGGGTGGGTGCCCAGGGCCCGGTGCACGTCGAGGAAGCCGGTGATCTCGGCGAGGATGTGGTCGTAGTGCCGGGTCTTGTAGCCGCCGGCCGTGGTCCGGGAGTTGCCGTGCATGGGGTCGCACTGCCAGATCACCTGGCGGCCGGAGGCGGTGACCTTCTCCACGATCGGCGGGAGCACCTCGCGCACCCGGTCGTGGCCCATCCGGCTGATCAGGGTGACCCGGCCGGGGACGCCGTGCGGGTCGAGCCGGCGGACGTACTCCACGGCCTGTTCCGGTGTGGTGCCGGGGCCGATCTTCACGCCGACGGGGTTGGCCAGCAGCTCGGCGAAGGCGAGGTGCGCTCCGTCGGGCTGCCGGGTGCGTTCCCCGATCCACAGGAAGTGGGCCAGCCCGCTGGACAGCCGGGGCTCGATTCCCTCCGCGTCGATCCACAGCAGGGTGCGTTCGTGGTCCAGCAGCAGCGCCTCGTGGCTGGTCCAGATCTCACCGAGCCGGGGGGCGGGGGCGCCGATGCCGGTCATGAAGCGCAGGCCGCGGCCGATCTCCGCGGACCGGGCGGCGTGCCGGCGGCCTCCCGGCGCGGTGTCGGTGAAACGCCGGTTCTCCTCGTGCAGGGCGT
Source organism: Streptomyces sp. NPDC028722 (assembly GCF_040637655.1). Lineage (NCBI taxonomy): Bacteria > Bacillati > Actinomycetota > Actinomycetes > Kitasatosporales > Streptomycetaceae > Streptomyces > Streptomyces sp. NPDC028722. Next base: position 34,226 of record NZ_JBEZWU010000011.1, on the reverse strand, counting down.
GCGCATCGGCGAGGTCACCACGCGCGAGCCGGCGGACGACGGTCATCGCCTCGCGGGCGTGGCCGTGGGCCCGCGCCATGCGTTCGGGGTCGGGGGCGCGGGCGGCGTGGGTCGCCTCGGCGGAGTTGACGATGTCGCCCCGGTACACCGGGAGCCCGTGGGCGTCGGCGGGGGCGGAGCGGGGCTTGGCGTACTGGCCGGCGGCGCGGGCCACCGTGACCACGGGCAGGCCGGCGCCGTGGGTGAGGACGAGTGCCATCCGCCGGAGCAGTCCGAGGTTGCCCCGCAGGTGGGCCTCGGTGCTGTCGGCGAAGGTCTCCGCGCAGTCGCCGCTCTGGAGCAGGAGTGCCTCGCCCCGGGCGACGGCTCTGAGCCGGTCGAGGAGCCGCCGGGTCTCGGCGGGGGTGACGAGGGGTTCGCCGGCGCTCAGCCGGCGGACCACGGCGCGGGCCCGGTCCGGGTCGGGCCAGTCGGGCTGCTGTGCGGCGGGCCTGGCCAGGGCCGCGTCGAGCCGGTCGGCGAGGGTGCGTTCGACGGCTCGCCGCCGGCTCCGGGCCGGGGTGTCCGGCGGCCATCGTGGTGGGTATGTCATGTCACCGCCGCCTCCGTTCCCGCGCTGCCGGCCGGGGTGACGGCGAGGAGCCGTTCGAGGGGGGCGCGTTCCATCCGGGCGAGGGCCTCGGTGACGGCCGGTTCGGGCACGTCGGCGACGAGTTCGGCGCCGGCCGGGCCGTCGAGGACGAAGGTGAGGCCGGCGCGGGCTTTCTTGTCCCGGCGCATCAGGGCGGTCAGTGTGCCGGGTTCGGTGGTGTCGGGCAGTGCGGTGGGCAGGCCGTAGGCGGTGACCACCTCCTGGTGTTCCCGGACCCGGTCGGGGCTGATGCGGCCGAGGACTCCGGCGAGCCGGCCGGCGAAGACGGTGCCGACGGCGACGGCCTCGCCGTGCCGCAGGGCGAACCCGGTGGCCGCCTCCAGGGCATGGCCGAGGGTGTGGCCGTAGTTGAGCAGGTGCCGTGGCCCGTTGTCGCGTTCGTCGGCGGAGACGATGCCGGCCTTGAGGGTCACGCTGGCCGCTATCTGCTCGGTGAGCGGCAGTCCGTGCAGGCCGGGGGCGCCGATGAAGTGGCAGCGGGCGATCTCGCCGAGCCCGTTGCGCAGTTCGCGGGCCGGCAGGGTGGTCAGGTAGTCGGTGTCGCACAGGACGGCGGCGGGCTGCCAGTAGGCGCCCACCAGGTTCTTGCCCTCGGGCAGGTTGACGGCGGTCTTGCCGCCGACGCTGGCGTCGACCTGGGCGAGCAGACTGGTCGGCAGGTGGACGACGGGGATGCCGCGGTGGTAGAGCGCGGCGGCCAGGCCGACGACGTCGGTGGTGGTGCCGCCGCCGACGGAGACGACGGCGTCGGAGCGGGTCAGCCCGAACCGGACGAACGCGGCGCACAGCGCCTCGACGGTGGCGAGGGTCTTGTCCGGTTCGCCGTCCCGGGCGGGCAGCAGCAGGGTTTCCACGCCGGTGTCCGGCACCCATGGGGCGGGCCGCGCCGAGACCACCGCGACGCGCCGGGCGCCCAGCTTCTCGATGACCGCGGGCAGCGTGGAGCGCACTCCGGGGCCGATGAGCACCTCGTAGGACCGGTCGCCGAAGCGCACCGGGACTTGTTCTGTCACTTCCGCCTCATCCTGTTCGGTTGCGCGCGGGCTGGGGGCCGTCGCCCGGAGCCCGGCCGGCGGGGTGTCGCGGCCGGGACTCCGTGGCGGGGCGGGCTACTGGCCGGCGGTCACCCGGCGGACCCGGGACTCGGCGCGTTCCTTGCGGTCCTGCTCGTCCAAGTGCGGGTAGGACGGGCAGCCGAAGACCCGCTGGAACGGTGCGAAGGTGTCCCATTCGGTCCGCCGGCGCATCTCCTGGGCGACCGCGTTGTGCTCGCTCCAGAAGTCGCCGCCGATGAGCCGGATCAGATAGCGCTCCAGTGTCTCCCGGTCGGTGGTGCGGCCGGCGTCGGCGGCGACCGCGACGAGTTCACCGTCGTAGAAGGCGTGGATGAGCCGGATGTAGGTGTCGTAGCCGGTCTTGAAGAAGTTGGCGTAGTCGTCGATCAGCCGGTCGGCGTCCTGCGGGTTGCGCAGGGCCTCGCCGAGGGTCTCGGCAGCGCGGACGGCGGTGGCCGAGGCGACGAGGACACCGCCGGAGAACATGGGGTCGCCGAAGCAGCCGGCGTCGCCGACCATGAGCCAGCCGGGGCCCGTGACGGTGTCGGCGTGGTAGCAGTAGTCGGTCTCCACCTTCAGGTCCATGACCGGGCGGGTGCCGGTCAGCCGGGCGGTGATCCGCGGGACCCGGGCGAGGTGCTCCTCGAACACCTTCTCCGGGGTGGAGGCGCGGAAGACGTCGCGGGGCATGACGGTGCCGACGCTGATGACGTCCTTCGACAGCGGGATGGCCCACACCCAGCCGTCGCCGTGCGCGCCGACCTGGATGTCGCCCTCGACGCCGAGGTTGTGCTGCTCGTCCAGGCCCTCGTAGTGCCGGAACACCGCGACCATGCGCAGCTTCTCCAGCGTCTTGCGCAGCCCGAACTTGTTGGCCACGCGGCCGGCGCGCCCGCTGGCGTCGATGACGTACCGGGAGCGGACCTCGTGCTCCTCGCCGTTCTTGGTGTAGCGGACGCCGGTCATGCGGTCGCCGTCCATCAGCAGGTCGCCGACGGTGGCGCCGAGGTGGACCTCGGCGCCGGCCTTGCCTGCCTCCTGGACCAGCATGCTGTCGAACCGGGCCCGTTGGACCTGGAACGCCCGGTCGTAGCGGCCGTCGCCCTGGAGGCCGAAGTCGGCGCGGAACACGCCGGAGAAGAACTTCTTCTCGGTCGGGTCGATGAACTCGCCGCCGAACTTGGGCACATAGCCCCCGGCCTCGACGGCCTCCCGGATGCCGATCCGGTCGAACAGGCCCATCATGTACGGCAGTAGCGATTCGCCGATGTGGAAGCGCGGGGCCTCCTCGCGCTCCAGGAGCACGACGGAGTGTCCCTGTTTGGCCAGCACGTAGGCGCTGATCGCGCCGGCCGGTCCGCCACCGATGACGACCACGTCGGCCGAGTTGTTCCCCATGAGTTGTCCTTCCGTCTTCTGGCTGGTGCCGTTGGTTCGGTTGGTCCCTCTCCGGGTCACGCGAGGTCGCCGGAGTCGAGGTCGCCGGTGAGCAGGGCGGCGACGAGCCTGCGGTGTTCCGTGTCGTCGACGACGGTGCGGACGCGTTCGCGTCCGTCCCGCACGACGAGGTAGCGGCGGCCCTTGAGCACGGCCTGACCGTTGTCGAACGTCCGGCCGCACAGGATGCCCTGGCCGTCGTCCTGGGAGGCGGTGGCGTGGTGGGCCCGGGCCCGGTCCTCCAGTTCCTTCCAGTCGTGCCACTGGCGGGCCTGCGGCCGGAACGTGTAGACGGTGCCCCACCGGGTCACGCGTCCGCGTCGCTGCACGGCGGTGGCGCCGTCCTCGGTGCCGACGAGCCGGTACTGGCAGCCGTACTGGGTCTGCACCTCGTCGCTGACGCGCAGCGGTTCGAGGTACGACGGTCCGGGGTAGCCGACGTCGACGAGCCAGTCCTGGCCGTCGACGGCGGCCCTGATGAACATGTGCTCGATCTCGGTGCCGAAGTTCTCCCGGCCCTCGGCGGTGCTCGCCGCCAGCAGGGTGACCTCGTAGCCCAGTTCGGTCAGGAGCCGGAAGAAGAGCCGGTTGAGCTGGAAGCAGGTGCCGCCCAGGCCCTCCAGGACGCCGGTGCGGAACACCGCGTCCTCGTCCACGTCCACGAGGTGGACGCCGTCGGCGAAGCCCTGTCCGGCGACGTTGTACGGCAGTGTCATCAGGTGCCGTTTGTGCAGGGTGCGCAGGGTGTCGAGGTCCGGCCCCGGCCGCGGTCCGGGCCGGCCGAGGCGGCGGAGGTAGGCATCCACGTCGAACATGCGGTGATCTGCTCCCTTCGGTACGGGGTGGTGGGTGGACGCCTCAGACGGAGAGGGCCACGGGCCCGGGCGCGTCGTCGCCGTACAGGCGCTCGGCCAGATGGGCGACGATCATCGCGGGGGTCGGATGGTCGAAGACGAGGCCGGCGCCGAGCTTGGTCCCGGTCAGTTCGCCGAGCCGGTTGCGCAGTTCGAGGGCGGTGAGCGAGTCGAAGCCGATCTCGAACAGGCCCTGGCCGGCGTCGACCTGGTGGGTGGCGGCGTAGCCGAGGACGACGGCCACCTGGGTGCGCACCAGCTCCAGCAGGGTCTCGGCCCGCTCCTCCGCCGGCAGCCCGGCCAGGCGTTCGGCCAGCCGGCGCCGCTCGTCCCCGCTGACGGCGGTCCGCGCCGCCTGCCGGCCGGCGCGGACGAGCCCGCGCAGCAGGGGCGGTACGGCCGTGCCGGCGGTCGCGTCGGCACGCAGGCCCCGCAGGTCCAGCCTGGCCGGCACGAGCAGGGTCCGGTCGCTGCCCAGCGCCGCGTCGAACAGTTCCATGCCTTCCTCGGGGCCGAGGGCGAGGACGCCGCCGCGGCGGCTGAGCCGGCCGCGGGTGAGTTCGTCGGTGCGGGCGGCCATGCCGGTGGTCTGCTCCCACAGGCCCCAGGCGAGCGACCGCGCCGGGAACCCGGCCGCGCGGCGGGCTGCCATGAGCCCGTCCATGGCGGCGTTGGCCGCCGCGTAGGCGCCGGTGCCGGCACCGAGGAACACCGCGGAGACGGAGGAGTAGGTGAGGAACGCGTCAAGGTCGGGGACGAGTTCGCGGGTCAGCTCGTCCAGGTGCCGCACAGCGGTCACCTTCGGCGCGAACACCCGGGCCAGCCGCTCGGGTTCGATCTCGCCGACCACGCCCGCGTCGTACAGGCCGGCCGCGTGGACGACGGCGGTGAGCCGGGGCCCGGCCGGCCCGGTGAGCAGGGCCGCCACCGCGTCCCGGTCGGTGACGTCGCAGGCGGGCACCGCCACCGACTCCGCGCCCAGCCCCTCCAGCTCCGCCACCAACTCCCGCGCTCCGGCCGCCTCCAGACCGCTCCGGCTCACCAGCACAAGGTGCCGGATACCGTGCCGGGTCACCAGGTGCCGGGCCAGGAGAGCGGCCAGGGACCCGGTGCCGCCGGTGATCAGGACGGTGCCGTCCGGGTCGAGCACCGGCTCCGTGGCGGGCGCCGGGACCACCCGGGTCAGGCGGGGCACGTACAGCGCATTGCCACGTATCGCGAGTTGCTGTTCGCCGGTGGCCAGGACCGCGCCGAGCAGGGAGCCGAGGCGGCCCGCGTCCTCCGTGTCCGGGCCGGTGCCCGTGTCACTGTCCGGGCCGGTGCCCGTACCGCTGTCCGTGTCGAGCAGCACGATCTGGCCGGGGTTCTCGGCCTGCGCGGCGCGGACCAGACCCCAGACGGCCGCGCCGCCCGGGTCGGTGACCGCCGTGTCGCCGCCCGCGGGCACCGCGCCCCGGGTGAGCACGACCAGCCGGGTGTCCTCCAGGCCGCCGCCGGCCAGCCAGGTCTGGACGACCTCCAGCGTGCGGTCCGTCACGGCGAGCGGGGTGTCGTCCGGGCCGGCGGTCGCGGCCTCCACGACGACCGCGCGGGGCAGCTCGGCGCCGCCCGGGGCGTCCTCGGCGAGGGTCGCCACCTCCTCCGCCGTGGACAGCCGGAGCCAGGACGGGGCCGGCGCGTCCTCGGGCCGGGGCAGCGGCACCCAGTCGACGCCGAAGAGCATGTCGCCGCCGCCGGTGGTGCGCAGCTGGTCCGGGGCGACCGGGCGGAACACCAGCGAGCCTGCGCTGAGGACGGGGCTGCCGGTGTCGTCGGCGGCCTCCAGGGACAGCGCGTCCGGGGCGGGCCGGGCGACCCGGATCCGCAGGGAGGTCGCCCCGGAGGCGTGCAGGGTGAGCCCGTTCCAGGCGAAGGGCAGCATCGTGCGGTGCTCGCCGCTGCTGAGGAACGCCTTGGTGTGCAGGGCGGCGTCGAGGAGCGCGGGATGGATGCCGTACTCCGTGGCTGCCTTGTGCTCCTGCTCGGGCAGGGCGATCTCGGCGAAGAGTTCCTCGCCGCGCCGCCACACCGCGCTCAGGCCGCGGAAGACGGGCCCGTAGTGGTAGTCGTGGTCGCGGAGTCCGGCGTAGAAGTCCTGTGCGGTCACCTCGACGCGTTCGGCGCCGGCCGGCGGCCAGGTGGTGAGGTCCGGGTGGGCGGGGGTGCGGGCGGGGGGCGCCGGGGCGAGGACACCGGTGGCGTGACGGGTCCAGCCGTCGGCGCCGGCCGCGCCGTCGGGTGTGGAGTGGACGGCGACCGTACGGGTGCCGTGTTCGCCGGGGCCGCCGACGCTCACCTGCACGCGTACGCCGCCCTGTGGCGGGAGGATCAGCGGGGCCTCGATGACGAGTTCCTCCAGGGTGGAGCAGCCGGCCTCGTCGCCGGCGCGGACGGCGAGTTCGACCAGGCCGGTGCCGGGCAGCAGGACGACGTCGCCGACGGCGTGGTCGGCCAGCCACGGGTGGGTGCGCAGCGACAGCCGGGAGGTGCACAGCACGCCGCCGGTGTCCGGGACCTCGACCACCGCGCCGATGAGCGGGTGATCGGCGCCGGCCAGTCCCAGGGAGGCGGCGTCGCCCGCGGCGGCGGGTGCGGGGAGCCAGTAGTGCTGGTGGTCGAAGGCGTACGTGGGCAGGTCGACGGGGCGGCCGGCGGCCGGCAGGACGCCCGTCCAGTCCAACGGCACGCCCCTGACGAACAGTTCGGCCATGGAGGCCAGCAGCCGCCGGGGGCCGCCGTCGTCGCGGCGCAGCGAGCCGGTGACGAGCACGTCGGCGCCGTCGGCGGTCTCGCTGACGGCTTGGACGAGCACCGGGTGGGCACTGACCTCCACGAACACGGTGTGCCCGGACTCCAGCAGGGCGGTGACGGCGGGGGCGAAGCGGACCTGCCGGCGCACGTTGCGGTACCAATAGTCGGCGTCCAGCGTGCCGGCCTCGGTGACGCGCTCACCGGTGACGGTCGAATGGAAGGGGATGACGGGGGCCTGGCTGCGGACGTCGGCGAACGCCTTCGTGAGCAGTTCGCGTACCGCCTCCACGTGCGGGGTGTGCGAGGCGAAGTCCGCCGCGATCCGCCGGGCCCGGACGCCCTCGGCCGTCAGCGTCTCCACGACCTCGTCCAGCAGGCCGACGTCTCCGGCCACCACCACCGAGGACGGGGAGTTGACCGCGGCGACGTGCACACGGCCCGCCCAGCGGGTCACGGCGGCGGTCGCCTCGGCCTCCGGCAGGGCGACCGCGACCATGCCGCCGAGCCCCGACAGCCGCTCGGTGATCACCTGGGCGCGCAGCGCCACGAGCCGTGCCGCGTCCTCCAGTGACAGCGCTCCGGCGACGCAGGCCGCGGCGATCTCGCCCTGCGAGTGACCGGTCACCGCGTCCGGTACGACACCCACCGACGCCCAGACGGCCGCCAGGCCGATCATCACGGCGAAGCTCGCCGGCTGGACGACATCGGTGCGTCGCAGCAGCTCGGCCGGTGCCTCACCGCGCAGCACGTCCTCCAGGTCCCAGTCCACCCACGGTCCCAGGGCCCGGGCGCACTCCGCGATCCGCTCGGCGAACACCGGCGAGCTGTCCAGCAGTTCACGGCCCATCCCGGCCCACTGGGTGCCCTGGCCGGGGAAGACGAGGACGACCTTCCCGGTGCCGGCCGTGGCGGCGGGGCTGCCGGTCACGACCGTGGGGCTGCTCTCGCCGCGGGCCAGCGCGCCCAGCCCCGCCACGGCCTCCTCCCGGGTGCCGGCCACGACGACGGCCCGCTCGGGGAGGACGGCCCGCCGGGTCACCAGGGCCGCCGCGACGTCGGCCGGTGCGGCGTCGGTGCCGCCGAGGAACGCCGCGAGCCGGGCGGCCTGCCCGGCGAGCGCGCCGGTACCGCGGGCGGACACCACCAGCGGCACCACACCGCCGGGGGCCGGCTCGGTCCCGGGCGGCTGCTCCGGCTCCTCGGAGACCTCCTCAAGGATCACGTGCGCGTTGGTGCCGCTGAGTCCGAACGAGGACACCGCGGCCCGGCGCGGCCGTCCCGGGTCGGCCCATTCCCGGGCCTCGGTGAGCAGGTTCACCGCACCGGCCGACCAGTCGACCTGCGAGGACGGCGTGTCGACGTGCAGGGTGGCGGGCATCACCCGGTGCCGCAGCGCCTGTACGGCCTTGATGACACCGGCGACCCCGGCGGCGGCCTGGGCGTGTCCGATGTTGGACTTCAACGAGCCCAGCCAGAGGGGCTCTTCCCGCTCCTTGCCGTACGTGGCGAGCAGGGCCTGCGCCTCGATCGGGTCACCGAGGACCGTACCGGTGCCATGGCCCTCCACCAGGTCCACGTCCGCCGGGCTCAGCCCCGCGTTCGCCAGCGCCTTGCGGATCACCCGCTGCTGCGACGGCCCGTTCGGGGCGGTCAGCCCGTTGGACGCACCGTCCTGGTTCACGGCACTGCCCCGCACGACCGCCAGCACCCGGTGACCCTTGCGCCGCGCCTCCGACAGCCGCTCCAGTACGACGACACCCGCCCCCTCGGCCCAGCCCGTGCCGTCGGCCGCGTCCGCGTACGACTTGCAGCGACCGTCCGTGGCCAGCGCCCGCTGCCGCGAGAACTCCATGAACATCCCCGGCCCGGCCATCACGGTGGAACCGCCGGCCAGGGCCAGGGAGCACTCGTCGTTGCGCAGCGCCTGCGCGGCCAGGTGCAGGGCGACCAGGGACGACGAGCAGGCGGTGTCCACGGTCACCGCGGGCCCCTCGAAACCGAAGACGTACGACACCCGGCCCGATGCCACGCTCGCCCCGGCACCGGTCAGGGCGAAGCCGCCCACCTCCTCCGGGACGTCACCGCCGGAGTAGTAGTCGACGCCCATGATGCCGCTGAACACCCCGACGTCCGTGCCCTTGAGTCCGGTCGGGTCGATACCGGCCCGCTCCAGCGCCTCCCACGAGGTCTCCAGCAGCAGCCGCTGCTGCGGGTCCATCGCCACCGCCTCACGCGGTGAGATACCGAAGAACACCGGGTCGAACAGCGGCGCCTCGTGCAGGAAGCCGCCCTGCGCGACGTACGACGTCCCGACGTGCTCGGGGTCGTCGTCGAGCACCCGGTCGAGGTCCCAGCCGCGGTCCGTCGGGAACCCGGTGACACCGTCGCGGCCCTCGCTGACCAGGCGCCACAGGTCCTCCGGGCTGCCGACCCCGCCCGGCAGCCGGCAGGCCATGCCCACGACGGCGATCGGCTCCTCCGGATCACGCGGCGCGGCCACCGGCGCGGACACGGCCGGGGTCACACCCTGGAACTCCTCGTGCAGGTGCCGGGCGAGGGCGAGCGGGGTCGGGTAGTCGAAGACGGCGGTGGCGGGCAGGCTCAGGCCGGTGGCCTCGCGCAGCCGGTTGCGCAGTTCGACGGACGTGAGGGAGTCGAACCCGGCGTCCTTGAAGGCGGTTTCGGCCCTCACCCGGTCCGGCCCGGCATGCCCGAGGACATTCGCGACATGGGTACGGACCAGGTCCAGCAGCAACGACTCCCGCTCGGCCGCGGCCAGCCCGGCCAGCCGCCCGGCCAGTCCGTCACGCCCCTCCCGGCCGGCACCGCGCGCGGCACGCCGGCCGGCGCGGACGAGCCCGCGCAGCAGGGGCGGTACGGCCGTGCCGGCGGTGGCGTCGGCGCGCAGGCCCCGCAGGTCCAGCCTGGCCGGCACGAGCAGCGTCTGGTCGCCGCCCAGCGCCGCGTCGAACAGCTCCATGCCCTCCTCGGCGGAGAGGGCCAGCACACCACCCCGGCGGTTCATGCGGCTGCGGGACAGCTCGTCGAGGTCGGCTCCCATGCCGGTGGTCTGCTCCCACAGGCCCCAGGCGAGCGACCGCGCCGGGAACCCGGCCGCGCGGCGGGCCGACATGAGGGCGTCCATGCAGGCGTTGGCGGCGCCGTAAGCGCCGGTGCCGGCGCCGAGGAAGACACCGGAGACGGAGGAGTAGGTGAGGAACGCGTCAAGATCGGGGACGAGTTCGCGGGTCAGGTCGTCCAGGTGCCGCACGGCGGTCACCTTCGGCGCGAACACCTGGGCCAGCCGCTCGGGCTGGATCTCACCGACGACCCCGGCGTCGAAGACACCGGCCGCGTGGACGACGGCGGTGAGCCGGGGGCCGGTCAGCCCGGTGAGCAGGGCCGCCACCGCGTCCCGGTCGGTGACGTCGCAGGCGGGCACCGCCACCGACTCCGCGCCCAGCCCCTCCAGCTCCGCCACCAACTCCCGCGCTCCGGCCGCCTCCAGACCGCTCCGGCTCACCAGCACAAGGTGCCGGATACCGTGCCGGGTCACCAGATGCCGGGCCAGGAGACCGGCCAGGGACCCGGTGCCGCCGGTGATCAGGACGGTGCCGTCCGGGTCGAGCGCGGGTTGTGTGGTGGGGGCGGGGAGTGCGCGGGCGAGGCGGGGCACGTACATGGCCGTACCGCGCAGGGCGAGTTGGGGTTCGCCGGTGGCGAGGGCGGGACCGAGATCGGCGGTGGTGACGCTGGTGGCGAGGGCTTCGGTGCCGCTGTAAGCGTCGGTGCCGGTGTCGCTATAGGCGTCGGTGTCGGTGTCGGTGTCGGTGTCGATCAGGATGATCCGGTCGGGGTTCTCCGCCTGGGCGGCACGCACCAGCCCCCAGACGGCCGCGCCCCCCGGATCACTGACCTCCGCATCACCACCAGCCGGCACCGCCCCCCGGGTCACGACGACCAGCCGGCCATCCACGGCCACCTCGTCCGCCAACCACCCCTGCACCGCCTCCAACACCCGCCCCACCAGCACCACCGGGGTCTCACCGCCCCCACGGGTACGGGCATCGACCACCGTCACCCCCGGCACCTCACCGACACCCGGCACGGACGGCAGCTCACTCCACTCCACCCGGAACAACGCGTCCGAACCGGAAACGCCGGCCGCCGCGTCGAGCTGCTCCGCCGAGACCGCCCGCGACACCAGGGAGTCCAGGGTCAGCACGGGATCGCCGGATTCGTCGACGGCTTCCAGGGACAGCGTGTCCGGGTCGGGCCGCAGGAGCCGTACCCGGATCGACGTGGCACCGGAGGCGTGCAGCGTCAGCCCGTTCCAGGCGAACGGCAGCCGTACCACCGGGTCGTCCTCCACCACGGCTCCGTCGGCGACCCCGGCGGCCGCGTCCAGGATGCTGGCGTGCAGGGCCGCGTCGAGCAGCGCCGGGTGGATGCCGAACCCGGCGGCGTTCTCCCGCTGTTCCGGGGGGACGACGACCTCCGCGAACAGTTCCGTGTCGCGTCGCCAGACCTTGCGCACGCACTGGAACGCCGGGCCGTACGCGTATCCGGCGCGCGTCAGCTTCTCGTAGCCGTCGGAGATGTCGATCTGTCGGGCGCCGGGCGGAGGCCAGGCGGTGAAGTCGTGGGTCCCGGTGGGAGCGGTCGCCGTGCTCAGGGTGCCGCTGGCATGCCGGGTCCAGGCGTCCGGCCCGCTCTCCGCACCGACGTCCTGGCGGGTGGAGTACACCTCGACACTGCGCGTCCCGTTCTGGTCCGGCCCGCCGACGGTGACCTGGACACGTACGGCACCCTGCTCGGGAACGACCAGGGGTGCCTCGATGACCAGCTCGTCCAGCACTCCGCAGCCGACCTCGTCACCGGCGCGCACGGCCAGCTCGACCAGACCGGTGCCGGGCACCAGGACCACTCCCCCGATGGCGTGGTCGGCCAGCCAGGAGTGGGTGCGCAGGGACAGCCGGGAGGTGAGGACCAGCCCGTCCGACTGCGGCAGCTGGAGCACCGCACCCAGCAGCGGGTGGTCGGCCGCGTTCTGACCCAGGGCGGTGGCGTCCAGGAGCGGCCGGGGGGCGGGAAGCCAGTAGTGCTGGTGGTCGAAGGCGTACGTGGGCAGCTCCACGTGGCTGGTGGTGGCACCCTCCGGGAGGAGCGCCGCCCAGTCGACCTTCGTACCGCGCACGAACAGCTCCGCGACGGACAGCAGGAGGGTCTGCTCCTCCCCCCGGTCGTCGCGCAGTGCGGGAACACTTACGGCGTCTTCGGCCGCAGACTCGGTGATCGCACCGGTCAGGGCGCCGCCGGGGCCGAGTTCCAGGAACACCGAACCGCCCGAGGCGGCGATGCCGTCGGCGAAGCGGACCGGACGGCGGACGTGATCCACCCAGTAGGCGGGATCGCTCAACTGGCCCGGCTCGGCCAGCTTTCCGGTCACGTTCGACACCACCGGAACGGCAGGCTCATTCCAGGTCAGCTCCGACAGAACCTCGCCGAACTCCGCCAGCATCGGCTCCATCAACGCCGAATGGAAAGCATGCGAGACGGTCAGCCGCTTCACCCGGCGACCCTGTTCCCGCAGCCTCTCCACCACCGCCACCACGGCGTCCTCGCCACCCGACAGGACAACCGAACCCGGCGCGTTCACCGCCGCCAGATCCACACCCGCACCCAGGTGTCCGGCGACCTCCGCCTCACTCGCCGCCACCGCCACCATCGCCCCACCCGACGGCAACGCCTGCATCAACCGACCCCGAGCCGCCACCAGTGCCGCCGCATCCCTGAGGGACAACACCCCAGCCACATACGCGGCCACGACCTCACCGATCGAATGCCCGGCCACCACATCCGGCCGCACACCCCACGACTCCACCAGCCGGAACAACGCCGACTCCACCGCGAACAACCCCGCCTGAGTGAACACCGTCTGATCCAGCAGACCGCCGTCACCCGCCCCGAACACCACATCCCGCACCGAGTGCTCCACCGCACCCGCAAGCTGCGCGTCCAGAGCCGCACACGCCTCGTCCAACGCCCCCGCGAACACCGGGAACCGCTCATACAACTCCGCGCCCATACCCACCCGCTGCGAACCCTGACCCGGGAACACGAACACCGTCTTCCCACCGGCATCCGACCCCGTGATCACCGAGGGCGCCGTCTGCCCGTCGGCCAGTGCGCGCAGCCCGGTGAGGGCCTCGTCGCGGGATCCGGCGAGGACCACGGCTCGTTCGGGCAGTGCTGTGCGCTGCGAGACGAGCGCACCGGCGATGGTGGGCAGTGCGGTGTCGGTGCCGGCGACGAACTCGGCGAGCCGTCCCGCCTGTCCGGCCAGGGCTCCGGCGGTGCGCGCGGAGACGATCACCGGGATGACACCGTCGGCCGGGGCCGCCGGTTCGGTGACAGCTTCGTCCGGCGCCTGCTCAAGGATGACGTGCGCGTTCGTGCCGCTGACGCCGAACCCGGACACGCCCGCCCGGCGGGGCCGGTTCACCTCCGGCCATGCGCGGGCCTCCGTGAGCAGCCGTACGGCGCCCGATGCCCAGTCGACGCGCGGGGAGGGCTCCGCTACGTGCAGGGTGGCCGGGAGCACGCCGTGGCGCATCGCCTGGATCATCTTGATGACGCCGGCGACACCGGCGGCGGCCTGGGTGTGGCCGACGTTGGACTTCAACGAGCCGAGCCACAAGGGCTCTTCGCGTTCCTTGCCGTAGGTGGCGAGCAGGGCCTGCGCCTCGATCGGGTCGCCCAAGGTCGTGCCGGTGCCGTGGCCTTCCACGGCGTCCACGTCCGCCGGGGTCAGCCCGGCCGCGGCCAGCGCCTTGCGGATCACCCGCTGCTGCGACGGCCCGTTCGGGGCGGTCAATCCGTTCGACGCGCCGTCCTGGTTGACTGCCGTACCGCGCACGACCGCGAGGACCCGGTGGCCCTTGCGCCGCGCCTCCGACAGCCGCTCCAGTACGACGACACCCGCGCCCTCGGCCCAGCCGGTGCCGTCCGCGGTCGATGAGTAGGCCTTGCAGCGGCCGTCGGCCGCGAGGCCCCGCTGCCGGGAGAAGTCGATGAACAGGCCGGGCGTGGCCATGACCGTGGCACCGCCCGCCAGGGCCATCGTGCACTCTCCCCGGCGCAGCGCCTGCACGGCGAGGTGGATGGCGACCAGGGAGGACGAGCAGGCGGTGTCGAGTGTGACCGCGGGGCCTTCGAGGCCGAAGACGTAGGAGATGCGGCCGGACGCCACGCTGGAGGCGGCGCCGGTGCCGGTGAAGCCCTCCAGTTCGGGCGGGACGCTCCCGCCGGCGAAGTAGTCGACGCCCATGATGCCGTTGAAGACGCCGACGTCGGTGCCCTTGAGGGTCGCCGGGTCGACACCGGCCCGCTCCAACGCCTCCCAGGAGGTCTCCAGCAGCAGTCGCTGCTGCGGGTCCATCGCGAGTGCCTCGCGCGGCGAGATGCCGAAGAACTCCGCGTCGAAGCGGCCGGCGCCCCGCAGGAAGCCGCCCTGATCGACGTAGGATGTGCCGGTCTTCTCGGGATCGGCGTCCAGCAGGGTGTCCAGGTCCCAGCCGCGGTCGTCGGGGAAGCCCGACACTCCGTCGCGGCCCTCGGCGACCAGCTCCCAGAGGTCCTCGGGGGTGTCGACACCGCCGGGCAGCCGGCACGCCATGCCCACGATCGCGACCGGCTCACGCGACGCGCTGAGAAGCTGCTGATTCCGCTTCTTCAGCGTGCCGACCTCTTCCAGCGACTTCCGCAGCGCCTCGACAAGCTTCTCGTAGGAAGCACTCACTTTCCCTGCCCCAATCAGTCGTGTGCCGCGTCAGCCTTCGAGGGATTCGCCGTCGCCGAGCGCGAGTTGTACGAGGTCGTCGACGTCCAGATCGGCCAGTGCCCCTGGGGCGGTGTCCGGTGCGCCGGGCGCGGGCGCGCCGGGTTCGTGGGCGGCCAGTTCGACCAGCGCGTCCAGCAGTCCGGCCTCCCGGAAGCGTTCCAGCGGGAGGGCGAGCAGGGCGTGGCGCAGCCGTTCCTCGTCCGCCTCCGCCACGGGCCGGTGCCCGGCGCCCTCCGGGGCGAGTTCGCCGTGCAGATGGCGGGCGAGCGCGAGCGGTGTGGGGTAGTCGAAGACCACGGTTGCGGAGAGGTTGACGCCGGTCGCGCCGCGCAGCCGGTTGCGCAGCTCCACGGAGGTGAGGGAGTCGAACCCGGCGTCCTTGAACGCCGTCTCGGCGCCGACGCCGTCCGCCCCGGAGTGCCCGAGCACGCCGGCTACATGGCCGCGGACGACGTCCAGCAGCAGGGCCTCCTGCCGGTCGCGGTCCAGCCCGGCGAGGCGGCGCATCAGGCCGTCCCCGCCGTCACCCGCGGATCCTCGCGCCGACTGCCGTCCGGTGCGCACCAGTTGGCGGAGCAGGGGTGGTACGCCGGTGCCGGTGGCCGCTTCGGCGCGTACGGCCCTGAGGTCCAGCTTCACCGGGACGAGCAGCGTGTCGTCGCCGGTCAGGGCCGCGTCGAAGAGGGCCATGCCCTCCTGCGGGGTGAGCGGCAGGACGCCACCGCGCCGGTTGCCGCGGGTGCGGGCCGCCGCTTCCGTGCCGGTGGTCATTCCCGTGGTCTGCTCCCAGGGCCCCCAGGCCAGGGAGCGAGCCGGCAGGCCGGCCGCCCGGCGGCGGGCCATCGCGGCGTCGAGCCAGGCGTTGGCGGCGGCGTAGTTGCCCTGGCCGGCCGAACCGAACAGTCCGGCGGCGGAGGAGAACACCGCGAACTCCGTGAGTTGCGGAGCCCGTTCCCGGGTCAGCTCGTCCAGGTGCCGTACGGCCACGACCTTCGGTGCGAAGACGTGGGCCAGGCGTTCCCGGTCGAGGGTGCCGATGACGCCGTCGTCCAGGACGCCCGCGGTGTGCAGGACGGCGGTGAGCGGGTGGTCGTCCGGTACGGAGTCCAGCAGCGCCGCCACCGCCTCCCGGTCGGCGAGGTCGCAGGCGGCGACGCGTACGGTGACCGCGCCGAGCGCCGTCAGATCGTCCACCAGCTCCCGGGCGCCCGCCGCGTCCGGACCGCGCCGGCCGGCCAACAGCAGGTGCCGTACGCCGCGCCGCTCGACCAGGTGCCGGGCCAGCAGGGCGCCCAGCGAGCCGGTGCCGCCGGTGACGAGGACGGTGCCGTCGGGGTCCCCGTGCGCGCCGTCCGCGCTGGTGCCCGCGGACGCGGCCCGGACCAGGCGCGGTGCGCGGACGGCCGTACCGCGCAGCGCGAGCTGCGGTTCCCCGGCCGCCAGGGCGGTGGTGAGGAGCGCGGCGAGGGACTCGTCCGCGGTCCGTGGGCCCCGGGGGTCGTCGGTAGGGGCGCTGTCGTGGGTGTCGTCGGTGTCGATGAGGACGATCCGGTCGGGGTTCTCCGTCTGGGCGGAACGGACGAGGCCCCACACGGCCGCCCCCGCCGGGTCGGTCACCGTCTCGTCACCGCCGGCGGGTACCGCGCCCCGGGTGACGACGACGAGCCGCGACTCCGCGAGCCGCTCGTCGGCCAGCCAGGCCCGTAGGACGTCCAGCACCCGGGAGGTGCGGTCCAGGGCGTCGTCGGGCCCGTCGGCCGGCACGACCAGTAGCTCGGGCACGGCGTCCGTCCAGGCCGGTTCGGCGAGGTCCGCCGCGGTGGCCGCCCGCGTCCAGGACGGTAGCGGTGTAGCCGCACGAGCGGGCACGGAAAGGTCGGTCCACTCCACGCGGAACAGCGCGTCGGCACCGGGCGCACCGGCCGCCGCCTCCAGCTGTTCCGCGGTCACCGCGCGGAACACCAGCGACTCCGTCGTCAGCACCGGGTCACCGGTCTCGTCGACGGCCTGCACCGATACCGCGTCGGGTCCGGACGGTGCCACGCGCACGCGCAGTGCCGAGGCCCCGGAGGCGTGCAGCGCAAGCCGGTTCCAGGCGAACGGCAGCACCGTGCGCGGGCCGTCGCCCGCAGGGGGCGCGTCGGCCGGGGCGACGAAACCGTTGGCGTGCAGGGCGGCGTCCAGCAGAGCTGGGTGGATGCCGAACCGTGCGGCTTCCTCCCGCTGCCCCTCCGGCAGGGCGACCTCGGCATACACCTCGTCGCCCCGCCGCCACACCGTCCGCAGCCCCTGGAACACCGGGCCGTACGTGTAGCCCTGCTCGATGAGACCGGAGTAGAAGGCGTCGACGTCCACCTCGACCCGCTCGGCGCCGGGCGGCGGCCAGGCGGTGAAGTCGAACGTGCCGGTCCCGGTACCGGCGAGCGTGGTGGTGAGGGTGCCGGTGGCGTGCCGGGTCCAGGCGTCGGAGCCGACTTCGCCTGCCGTGTCCTCGCGCGCCGAGTAGACGGCGACGGTCCGCAGCCCGCTGTCGTCCGCCCCGCCGACGGCGACCTGGACCCGGACACCGCCCTGTGCCGGGACGACCAGGGGTGCTTCGATGACGAGTTCGTCCAGCACTCCGCTGCCGACCTCGTCACCGGCGCGCACGGCCAGCTCGACCAGACCGGTGCCGGGCAGGAGCACCACTCCCCCGACGGCGTGGTCGGCGAGCCAGGGGTGGGTGCGCAGGGAGAGCCGGGAGGTGAACAGCACCCCGCCGGTCTCCGGCACCTCCACCACCGCGCCCAGCAGGGGATGGTCCGCCGCGCTCTGGCCCAGGGCGACCGCGTCGGTGACGGGTGCCGCCGGAAGCCAGAAGTGGCGGTGGTCGAAGGCGTACGTCGGCAGGTCCACGTGCGCCTCGGTGGCACCCTTCGGGAGAGTGGCCGCCCAGTTCACTGCGGCACCCCGTACGAAGAGGTGGGCCACGGCCACGAGCAGGGTCTGCTCCTCGTCGCGATCGTCGCGCAGGGCCGGAACACTCACCGCGTCCTCACCGGCCGATTCCGCGATGGCACCGGTCAGGGCGCCGCCGGGACCGAGTTCCAGGAAGACGGCTCCGTTCGCCGCGGCGATGCCCTCGGCGAAACGGACCGGACGGCGGACGTGATCCACCCAGTAGGCGGGATCGCTCAACTGGCCCGGCTCGGCCAGCTCTCCGGTCACGTTCGACACGACAGCGATGGCCGGCTCATTCCAGGTCAGCCCCGACAGCACCTCGCCGAACCCGGCCAGCATCGGCTCCATCAACGCCGAATGGAAAGCATGCGAGACGGTCAGCCGCTTCACCCGGCGACCCTGCTCCCGCAGCCTCTCCGCCACCGCCGCCACGGCGTCTTCGCCACCCGACAGGACGACCGAACCCGGCGCGTTCACCGCCGCCAGATCCACACCCGCACCCAGGTGTCCGGCGATCTCCGCCTCACTCGCCGCCACCGCCACCATCGCCCCACCCGACGGCAGAGCCTGCATCAACCGACCCCGCGCCGCGACCAGTGCCGCCGCATCCGTGAGGGACAGCACCCCGGCGACATGCGCGGCCACGACCTCACCGATCGAATGCCCGGCCACCACATCCGGCCGCACACCCCACGACTCCACCAGCCGGAACAACGCCGACTCCACCGCGAACAACCCCGCCTGAGTGAACACCGTCTGATCCAGCAGACCGCCGTCACCCGCCCCGAACACCACATCCCGCACCGAGTACTCCACAGCACCCGCAAGCTGCGCATCCAAAGCCGCACACGCCTCATCCAACGCCCCCGCGAACACCGGGAACCGCTCATACAACTCCCGGCCCATACCCACCCGCTGCGAACCCTGACCCGGGAACACCAGCACCGTCCTGCCGCCGGTGGCCGAGCCCGTCACCACGAGCGGCGAGGACCCGCCGACGGCCAGCGTCTCCAGTCCGGCCACCGCTTCCTCCGGCGACCCGGCGACCACCACGGCCCGCTCGGACAGCATCGCCCGCCGGGACACCAAGCCTCCCGCGACGGCGGTCAGCGGTGCGCCGGTCCGGCGGATGTACTCCGCCAGCCGGTCCGCCTGTCCGGCGAGTGCACCGGCGCTGCGCGCGGAGACGACCACCGGGACCGCGCCCTCGGCCTGAGCGACCACCGGCTCGGTGACGTCCTCCTCCGGCGCCTGCTCCAGGATGACGTGCGCGTTCGTACCGCTCACACCGAACCCGGACACGCCCGCCCGGCGGGGCCGGTTCACCTCCGGCCACGGGCGGGCCTCCGTCAGCAGTTCGACCGCACCGTCCGCCCAGTCGACCTGGGAGGTCGGGGTGTCGACGTGCAGCGTGGCGGGGAGCACGCCGTGCTGCATGGCCTGCACCATCTTGATCACGCCGGCCACGCCCGCGGCCATCTGGGTGTGCCCGATGTTCGACTTCAACGAGCCGAGCAACAGTGGTTGTTCACGCTCGCGGCCGTAGGTGGCGAGCAGGGCCTGTGCCTCGATCGGGTCGCCGAGGACGGTGCCGGTGCCGTGGCCCTCGACCGCGTCCACGTCCGCCGGGGTCAGCCCCGCGTTCGCCAGCGCCTTGCGGATCACCCGCTGCTGCGACGGCCCGTTCGGGGCGGTCAGCCCGTTGGACGCACCGTCCTGGTTCACGGCACTGCCCCGCACGACCGCCAGCACCCGGTGGCCCTTGCGCCGCGCCTCCGACAGCCGCTCCAGTACGACGACACCCGCGCCCTCGGCCCAGCCGGTGCCGTCGGCCGCGTCGGCGTACGACTTGCAGCGGCCGTCGGCGGCCAGACCCCGCTGCCGCGAGAACTCGACGAACGTACCCGGGGTCGCCATGACGGTGGCGCCACCGGCGAGGGCCATCGAGCATTCGCCGTTGCGCAGGGCCTGCGCCGCGAGGTGGATGGCGACCAGGGACGAGGAACAGGCCGTGTCCACGGTCACTGCGGGGCCCTCGAAGCCGAACACGTAGGCGACGCGCCCGGAGGCCACACTGCCCATGCCTCCGGTACCGGTGAAGCCCTCCAGCTCGGGCGGTACCGGCCCCGACGTGCCGTAGCCCTGGCCCATCAGGCCGGAGAACACGCCGACGTCGGTGCCCTTGAGGGAGGTCGGGTCGAGGCCGGCCCGCTCCAGCGCCTCCCAGGAGGTCTCCAGCAGCAGCCGCTGCTGCGGGTCCATCGCCAGCGCCTCACGCGGGGAGATACCGAAGAAGGCGGCGTCGAACAGGGCGGCGTCGTAGAGGAATCCGCCCTGGCTCACGTAGGACGTGCCGGTCTGGTCCGGGTCGTCGCTGAAGAAACCGCCCAGGTCCCAGCCGCGGTCCTCGGGGAAGCCGGACATCGCGTCCCGGCCGTCGGACACCAGCTGCCAGAGCGCGTCGGGGTCGTCGACGCCGCCGGGCAGCCGGCACGCCATGCCGACGATCGCGATCGGTTCATCGGGATCGGCGGGCGCGCTGAGCGTCGCGCTGGGCGGCGCTGCCACCGTCTCCCCCAGTTCGCCGTGCAGGTGGCGGGCGAGGGACAGCGGGTTCGGGTGGTCGAAGACGACCGTGGCTGCCAGTTTGAGGCCGGTGGCCTCACGCAGCCGGTTGCGCAGTTCGACCGAGGTGAGCGAGTCGAACCCGGAGTCACGGAACGCCGTGTCCGGCTTGACTCCCTCCGGACCAGCATGCCCGAGCACGGTCGCCGCGTGCGTGCGGACCAGGTCCAGCAGCAACGCCTCCTGCTCCGCCGTGCCCAGCCCGGCCAGCCGGTCCGCCAGGCCGCCGCCGCTGTCCCCGGCCGCGGCCCGCACGGTCTGCCGTCCGGTGCGCACCAGGCCGCGCAGGAGTGTGGGGACGGCGCGGCCGGCGGCGGCGTCGGTGCGCAGTTGCCGCAGGTCCAGTTTGGCCGGTACGAGCAGGGCCTCCCCGGTGCGCAGAGCGGCGTCGAAGAGGTCCATGCCGTCCTCGGGCGTCATCGGGAGGACACCGCCCCGCCGGTTCATCCGGCTGCGGGTGAGGTCGTCCATGCCGGCCGCCATACCGCCGGTGGCCTGATCCCACAGGCCCCAGGCGAGTGAGGTGGCGGGCAGGCCTTCGGCCCGGCGCTGGTGGGCCACGGCGTCCAGGAAGGCGTTGGCCGCCGCGTAGCTGCCGGTGCCCGCGCCGAGGAAGACGGAGGAGACGGAGGAGAAGACGACGAACGCGGCCAGCTCCGGTACGAGTTCACGGGTCAGCTCGTCCAGGTGCCGTACCGCCGTCACCTTCGGGGCGAACACCTGCGCCACCCGCTCGGGGCGGATCGTGCCGATCACGCCGGCGTCGGCGATGCCCGCGGTGTGCACGACCCCGGTCAGCGGGCGGCCGGACCGGCGCGTCTCGGCGAGCAGCGCGGCGACCGCGGCGCGGTCGGTGACGTCGCAGGACGCGACCGTGACCCCGGCGGCGCCGAGTCCGGTCAGCTCGGCCACCAACTCGGCTGCACCCTCGGCGGCTTGGCCCCGCCTGCTGGCCAGCACCAGGTGGCGTACGCCGTGCCGGGCGACCAGGTGCCGGGCCAGCAATCCGCCGAGCGAGCCCGTGCCGCCGGTGATCAGGACCGTGCCCTCCGGGTCCAGCCGCACGGGCTCTGTGGCCACGGGTGCGGAACGGTCGGGCCCCGCAGCGATCGCCCGGGTGAGCCGGGGAATGTACGACGTCTCGCCGCGTACGGCCAGTTCGGGCTCCGAGTCGGACAGCAGCCGGTGCAGGACACGGTCGAGGCCGGCGTCGGCTGCCAGACCCGGGGTGGCACCGGGCCGGGGCCCCGGGTCGAGGTCGAGCAGCACGATCCGGCCGGGGTTCTCGGACTGGGCGGCCCGGACGAGACCCCAGACCGCGCCGCCCGCCGGGTCGCTCACCGCGGCGTCGCCGCCGGCCGGGACGGCGCCCCGCGTGGCCACGACCAGCCGGGTCGGCTCCAGGGCCGGCGCGGCCAGCCATGCCTGCACGGCAGCCAGTACCCGGTTCGTCAGGGCCAGCGCCGCGTCACTTCGACCCTCACCTGCGCCATCAGCCTCGGCCTGGCCCTGGTCCACCTTGGCGTCCAGCACGATCAGCGCCGGAAGCTCCTCCGCCGTGCTCGCGCTGTCCGCCAGGGCGGTGACGTCGTCGGCGGACCACACTCCGGCCCAGGACGGCGGTTCGTCGGACACCTCGCCGGCCGTGGCCGTCTCGGTCCAGTCGACGCGGAACAGTGAGTCGTCGCTGACCGTGCCCTCGGCGGCCTCCAGCTGCTCGGCGGACAGCGGCCGAAGCTCCGCCGACTCCGCCCGCAGCACCAGCCCGCCGGCCTGGTCGACCGCCTCAAGGGCCAGGGCGTCCCGGCCGTGCGGCGCGATCCGCACCCGCAGCGCCGAGGCCCCGACGGCGTGCAACGCGAGCCCGCGCCAGGTCAGGTACTGCCACACCCGCGAGCCGCCGTCGGCCGAGGCCGCGTCCAGCAACGCCGGGTGCAGCGCGGCGTCCAGCAGCGCCGGGTGGAGCCCGAACCGGCCGGCCTCCGCACGCTCGTCCTCCGGCACGGCGACCTCGGCGAGGATCTCCTCACCATGCCGCCAGAGCGCCCGTACGGCCTGGAAGAGGGGCCCGTACTCATACCCGCGCCGCACCAGACCGCCGTACAGCGCCTCCACGTCGATGCGCTGGGCACCGGGCGGCGGCCAGGCGCCGAAATCGCCCTGCGGGCTCTCGCCGGGCTTGGGCGTCGCCGTCAGCACACCGGTGGCGTGCCGGACCCAGGCCTCCGCCCCGCTGACCTCGTCCGCGTCCTCCCGTGTCGAGTACACGGTGACCGCACGGCCGCCACTCTCGTCCACACCGCCGACCGCGACCTGGAGGCGTACCCCGCCCTGCTCCGGCAGCACCAGCGGCGCGACGACGGCGAGCTCGTCCACGGTCCCGCACCCGACCTCGTCACCGGCCCGCACGGCCAGCTCCACGAGCGCCGCTGCGGGGACCAGGGTCACTCCACCGACGGTGTGGTCCGTCAGCCAGGGATGCGTGCGCAGCGACCACCGCGAGGTGCACAACACCCCGCCCGTCTCGGGCACTTCCACGATCGCGCCGAGCAGGGGGTGGTCCGTGGGGGCCTGTCCGAGGGCGGTGGCGTCCGTCGCTCCATTCAGGCGGAGCCAGTAGTGGCGGTGGTCGAAGGCGTACGTCGGCAGTTCCACGTCGGCGGCCTCGGCGCCCTCGGGCAGCACACCCGTCCAGTCGACCGCCACGCCCTTGACGAAGAGTTCCGCCATCGACGTCAACAACCGCCGGAAACCGCCCTCTTCGCGGCGCAGGGAGCCCGTGACGACCGCCTCGCACTGCGCCTCGTCCACGATCTCGTTCACCGGCTGCACGAGAACGGGGTGAGCGCTGGACTCCACGAACACCGTGTGGCCCTCGGCGAGGAGGGAGGCGATCGCCGGCCCGAAACGGACCTGGCCGCGCAGATTGCGGTACCAGTAACCGCCGTCCAGGGCATCTTCGTCGCGCACCCACTCGCCGGTCACCGTCGAGAAGAACGGCACCACCGGCGCCTGGCTGCGGATATCCGCGAACGCCTCCCCCAACGCGCCCTCGATCGCCTCGACATGACGGGTGTGCGAGGCGTAATCCACCGCGACCCGGCGCACCCGCACACCGTCCGCCTCCAGCACGGCCAACGCCTCGTCCAAAGCCTCCGCATCACCGGCGATCACCACCGACGAAGGACCGTTCACGGCGGCGACCTCGACCCTGCCCTCCCACACAGCGATCCGGGTAGCGGCCTCGGCCTCGGGCAGCGCCACCGAGGCCATACCACCCCGGCCCGCCAGCTCCCCCGCGATCACCTGACTGCGCACCGCCACGATCCACGCCGCATCCGCCAGCGACAACGCACCCGCCACACACGCAGCCGCGATCTCACCCTGCGAATGCCCCACCACCGCATCCGGCACCACACCCACCGACGCCCACACAGCCGCCAGCCCCACCATCACCGCGAAACTCGCCGGCTGCACCACATCCACCCGCGCCAGCAGATCAACCTCACCGCGCAATACCGCCGTCAAGTCCCAGTCCACCCAAGGTTCCAGAGCCCGAGCACACTTCCCGACCCGCTCCGCGAACACCGGTGAGGAGTCGAGCAGTTCCCGGCCCATGCCCAGCCACTGCGAACCCTGACCGGGGAACACCAGCACCGTCCTGCCGGGCGCGGTCACCGCACCGGTCACCACCGCGGGACTGCTCTCCCCGCTCGCCAGTGCGCCCAGCCCGGTCGCCGCCTCGGCGCGGGAACCCACGACGACGACGGCCCGCTCGGACAGCAGGGCCCGCCGGGAGACGAGCGCGCCCGCGATGTCGGCGAGGGGCGTGTCCGTGCGGGCGACGAATGCTGCCAGGCGCCCGGCCTGGCCCCCCATCGCCCCCGCGGTGGCCGCGGACACCACCAGCGGAACCACGGACGGGACCACGGACGGAGCGACCCGGTCGGCCGGTGCGGTCGGCTCCCCGGCCGGTTCCTCCGGGGCTTCCTCCAGGATCAGGTGCGCGTTGGTGCCGCTGACACCGAAGGAGGAGACGCCGGCCCGGCGGGGGCGGCCGGTCCGGGGCCAAGCGCGTTCCTCGGTCAGCAGCTCGATGGCCCCGGCCGACCAGTCGACCTGGGAGGAGGGTGTGTCGACGTGCAGCGTGGGCGGCAGGACGCCGTACCGCATCGCCTGCACCATCTTGATGACGCCGGCGACTCCGGCGGCGGCCTGTGTGTGCCCGATGTTGGACTTCAACGAGCCGAGCCAGAGCGGTTGTTCGCGGTCCTGGCCGTAGGTGGCGAGCAGGGCCTGCGCCTCGATCGGGTCCCCGAGGACGGTGCCCGTGCCGTGGCCCTCGATCACGTCGACGTCGGCGGAGGTCAGGCCGGCCTCGGCCAGCGCCTTGCGGATGACACGCTGCTGCGAGGGGCCGTTCGGGGCGGTCAGGCCGTTGGACGCGCCGTCCTGGTTCACGGCGGACGCGCGGACGACGGCCAGGACCCGGTGGCCGTTGCGACGGGCGTCGGACAGGCGCTCCAGGAGGACGACACCGGCGCCCTCGGCCCAGCCGGTGCCGTCTGCCGCGTCCGCGTACGACTTGCAGCGGCCGTCGGCGGCCAGCGCCCGCTGCCGGGAGAACTGCATGAACATGCCGGGGCCGGCCATGACGGTCGCGCCCCCGGCCAGGGCCATGGTGCACTCCCCGCGCCGCAGCGCCTGGGCGGCCAGGTGCATGGCGACCAGGGACGAGGAGCAGGCGGTGTCCACGGTCACCGCGGGACCCTCTAGGCCGAGGACGTACGAGATGCGGCCCGAGGCCACGCTCCCGGTGGTGCCGGTGCCGGTGAAACCCTCCAGCTCCGGCGGGACCGGGCCGCCGGTCGCGTACCCCTCGTTGATGACCCCCACGAAGACACCGACGTCGGAGCCCTTGAGGGCGGACGCGTTCAGTCCCGCCCGTTCCAGCGCCTCCCACGACATCTCCAGCAGCAGCCGCTGCTGCGGGTCCATCGCCACCGCCTCACGCGGGGAGATCCCGAAGAGGCCCGCGTCGAAGAGGGCCGCCTCGTGCAGGAACCCGCCCTGGCTGACGTAGGATTTGCCCGTCTTGTCGGGGTCGGAGTCGAACAGTTCCTCCAGGTCCCAGCCCCGGTCGGTGGGGAATCCCGAGACGCCGTCCTCGCGTTCGCGGACGAGCCGCCACAGGTCGTCGGGTCCGCTCACCCCACCGGGCAGCCGGCATGCCATGCCCACGATCGCGATCGGCTCCGCCTTCTCGGCCTCGAGTTCACGGACGCGTTGCTGGGAGCGGCGCGCGTCGGTGAGAACGCGCTTGAGATAGTCGCGAAGCTTGCTTTCATCCGCCATTGCGGGTCAGCTCCTAGTGGGGCTACGGCGTCAGGTGGACGGCGGGGCGGGCGTGGAGGCGGGGTGCGGGCGGTGCCGGGCGACCGGCCGCCGGCTAATGGCCGAACTCCGTGTCGATGAGTTCGAAGAGTTCGTCGTCGGACGCGGACGTGAAGTCGAGGTCCTCCTCGGCTTCCTGCGCCGTGCCGTTCGCCGTGGACCAGGTGGTCAGCAGGCCCTGGAGCCGGGTGGCGACCTGGGCGCGCGTGCCGTCGTCGGAAGCCGTGTCGGCCAGCAACGATTCCAGCCTGCTCAGTTCGGCGAGCAGCGGGTGCGTGGCCGGTGCGGCGTCGGCGGCCGGGGCCAGCCGGTCGTACAGGTAGCGGGCGAGGGCGAGCGGGGTCGGGTAGTCGAAGACGGCGGTCGCGGGCAGGTTGAGGCCGGTGGCCTCGCGCAGCCGGTTGCGCAGTTCGACGGAGGTGAGGGAGTCGAACCCTGCTTCCTTGAACGCCGTTTCGACCCTCACCTGGTCCACTCCGGTGTGCCCGAGGACGGTCGCCACCTGGCCCTGCACCAGCCCGAGCAGCAGGGCCTCCTGCTCGGCCGGGGCCAACGAGGCCAGTCGGCGTACCAGTCCGCCGGAGTCACCGGCACCGGCCCGCGCGGTCTTACGGCCGGTCCGCACCAACCCCCGCAGCAGGGGCGGGACTCCGCCGCCCAGTGCGGCGTCGGCGCGCACCGCCCGGAGGTCCAGCCGCACCGGCAGCACCAGCGCCTCACCGGTCTTGAGTGCCGCGTCGAGCAGTTCCATGCCCTCCGGAGGCGTGAGGGGTACGACACCCCCACGGCGGCCGGTCCGGTTCCGGGCGGCCTCGCCGGTGGCGGTGTCCTGGCCACCCGTCCGCTCCCACGGTCCCCAGGCCAGCGAGACAGCCGGCAGACCGGCCGCCCGGCGCTGATGGGCCACCGCGTCGAGGTAGGCGTTGGCCGCCGCGTAGCCGCCGGTACCAGCGCCCAGGAAGACCGAGGAGGCGGACGACACCAGGACGAACGCGGCGAGAGACGGAGCGAGTTCGCGGGTCAGCTCGTCCAGGTGCCGTACGCCGGTCACCTTCGGTGCGAAGACGCGGGCCATGCGGTCGTCGTCCACCTCGCCGATCACTCCGGCGTCGAAGACGCGGGCCGCGTGGACGACCGCGGTCAGCGGATGCGCGTCCGGTACGGCGGTCAGGAGCGCGGCGACCGCGTCCCGGTCGGTGACATCGCAGGCGGCCACCGAAACGGCGGCGCCCAGGTCTTCGAGTTCGGCGACGAGCGCGGTCGCTCCCTCGGCGTCCGCGCCGCGCCGTCCGGCCAGCACGAGGTGGCGTACGCCGTGCCGCCCGACCAGATGCCGGGCGACCTCGGCGCCCAGCGCCCCGGTGCCGCCGGTGATCAGGACGGTGCCTTCCGGGTCGAGCGCGGGTTGTGTGGTGGGGGCGGGGAGTGCGCGGGCGAGGCGGGGCACGTACATGGCCGCGCCGCGCAGGGCGAGTTGGGGTTCGCCGGTGGCGAGGGCGGGACCGAGATCGGCGGTGGTGACGCCGGTGGCGAGGGCTTCGGTGCCGCTATAGGAGGCGTCGGTGCCGGTGTCGCTATAGGCGTCGGTGTCGGTGTCGGTGTCGATCAGGATGATCCGGTCGGGGTTCTCCGCCTGGGCGGCACGCACCAGCCCCCAGACGGCCGCGCCCCCCGGATCACTGACCTCCGCATCACCACCAGCCGGCACCGCCCCCCGGGTCACGACGACCAGCCGGCCATCCACGGCCGCCTCGTCCGCCAACCACCCCTGCACCGCCTCCAGCACCCGCCCCACCAGCACCACCGGGGTCTCACCGCTCCCACGGGTACGGGCATCGACCACCGTCACCCCCGGCACCTCAGCAACACCCGGCACGGACGGCAGCTCACTCCACTCCACCCGGAACAACGCGTCCGAACCGGCCGTCGTGGTCAACTGCTCGGCCGAGAGCGGTCGCAGTGTGACCGTCTGGGCGGTCACGACCGGTCCGCCGGACTCGTCGGTGGCCTGGACCGCCAGCACGCCGGGAGCGGTCCGGAGGAGCCGCACGCGCAGCGCCGTGGCGCCCTCCGCGTGCAGCGTCAGGCCGTGCCATTCCAGTGGCTGCCACACCTGCTCGTCGTCGGTCGCCGTGATCTCCAGCAATGCCGGTTGGAAGGCGGCTTCCAGCAGGGCCGGGTGGATGCCGAACCGGGCCGCCGCGTCCCGCTGCCCGTCCGGCAGGGCGACCTCGGCGAACAGCTCGTCACCGCGCCGCCACACCGCCCGCAGCCCCTGGAGGACCGGGCCGTACTCGTAACCGTGCCGGAGCAGCCGCTCCTCCGCGCCCGAAAGATCTTCGGACTGGGCACCGGGCGGGGGCCAGGCGGTGAAGTCGAAGGTCTCGGTGGCAGCGGGTGCCGTGCTCAGGGCGCCGGTGGCGTGCCGGGTCCAGCCGTCGGCACCGACGTCACCGACGGTGTCCTCCCTCGCGGAGTGGATCGCCAGCGGGCGGCGGCCTTCCGCGTCGGGCGCCTCGACGGTGACCTGTACTCGCACACCGCCCTGCTCGGGAACGACCAGCGGTGCCTCGATGACCAGCTCGTCCACCGCTCCGCAGCCGACCTCGTCACCGGCGCGCACGGCCAGCTCGACCAACCCCGCACCGGGCACCAGGACCACTCCCCCGACGGCGTGGTCGGCCAGCCAGGGGTGGGTGCGCAGGGAGAGACGCGAGGTGAAGACTAGGCCGTCCGACTGCGGCAACTGGACCACCGCGCCCAGCAGTGGATGGTCCGCCGTGCTCTGGCCGAGCGCGACCGCGTCCGTGGCGGGAGCCATGCGCAGCCAGTAGTGCTGGTGGTCGAAGGCGTACGTCGGCAGGTCCACGTGCACCGTGCCGGCACCCTCGGGCAACACCGCCGCCCAGTCCATCTTCGTACCGCGCACGAACAGCTCCGCGACGGACAGCAGGAGGGTCTGCTCCTCCCCCCGGTCATCCCGCAGGGCGGGAACGCTCACCGCGTCCTCACCGGCCGATTCCGCGATGGCACCGGTCAGGGCGCCGCCGGGACCGAGTTCCAGGAACACCGACCCACCCGAGGCGGCGATGCCGTCGGCGAAACGGACCGGACGCCGGACGTGATCCACCCAGTAGGCGGGATCGCTCAACTGGCCCGGCTCGGCCAGCTTTCCGGTCACGTTCGACACGACAGCGATGGCCGGCTCGTGCCAGGTCAGCCCCGACAGCACCTCGCCGAACTCGGCCAGCATCGGCTCCATCAACGCCGAATGGAAAGCATGCGAGACGGTCAGCCGCTTCACCCGGCGACCCTGCTCCCGCAGCCTCTCCACCACTCCATTCACGGCGTCCTCGCCACCCGACAGGACAACCGAACCCGGCGCGTTCACCGCCGCCAGATCCACACCCGCACCCAGGTGTCCGGCGACCTCCGCCTCACTCGCCGCCACCGCCACCATCGCCCCACCCGACGGCAACGCCTGCATCAACCGACCCCGAGCCGCCACCAACGCCGCCGCATCCGTGAGGGACAACACCCCAGCCACATGCGCGGCCACAACCTCACCGATCGAATGCCCGGCCACCACATCCGGCCGCACACCCCACGACTCCACCAGCCGGAACAACGCCGACTCCACCGCGAACAACCCCGCCTGAGTGAACACCGTCTGATCGATCAGACCGCCGTCACCCGCCCCGAACACCACATCCCGCACCGAGTGCTCCACCGCACCCGCAAGCTGCGCATCCAGAGCCGCACACGCCTCGTCCAACGCCCCCGCGAACACCGGGAACCGCTCATACAACTCCGCGCCCATACCCACCCGCTGCGAACCCTGACCCGGGAACACGAACACCGTCTTCCCACCGGCATCCGACCCCGTCACCACGACCGGGGACGACTCCCCCGCAGCCAGCGCGCCCAGTCCCGCCACCGCCTCCTCACGCGAACCGGCAACCACGACCGCCCGCTCGGCCAGAACCGCCCGCCGGGTGACCAGGGCACCGGCGACTGACGCCGTCGGTGCGTCGGTCCGGCGGACGAACTCCGCCAGGCGGCCCGCCTGGCCGGCCAGTGCGCCGGTGCTGCGCGCGGAGACGATCAGCGGCACCACACCATCGACCGGGGCCGTCGGCTCGGTGGCCTCCTCCTCCGCCGCCTGCTCCAGGATCAGATGCGCGTTCGTCCCGCTCAGTCCGAACGAGGAGACGCCGACGCGGCGCGGGCGCCCGGTGTCGGGCCAGTCGCGTGCTTCCGTGAGCAGTTCGACCGCTCCGGCGGTCCAGTCGACCTGGGACGACGGCGCGTCCACGTGCAGGGTGGGCGGCAGGACACCGTGCTGCATGGCTTCCACCATCTTGATCACGCCGGCCACACCGGAGGCGGCCTGTGTGTGTCCGATGTTGGACTTCAACGAGCCCAGCCACAAAGGCTCTTTCCGCTCCTTGCCGTACGTGGCGAGGAGTGCTTGTGCCTCGATCGGGTCACCGAGGACGGTGCCGGTGCCGTGGCCCTCGACCGCGTCCACGTCCGCCGGGGTCAGGCCCGCGTTCGCCAGCGCCTTGCGGATCACCCGCTGCTGCGACGGCCCGTTGGGAGCGGTCAGACCATTCGACGCACCGTCCTGGTTCACGGCACTGCCGCGTACGACCGCCAGCACCCGGTGCCCCATGCGGCGCGCCTCCGACAGCCGCTCCAGTACGACGACACCCGCGCCCTCGGCCCAGCCCGTGCCGTCGGCCGCGTCCGCGTACGACTTGCAGCGACCGTCGGCGGCCAGACCCCGCTGCCGCGAGAACTGGACGAAGGCGCCGGGGCTGGACATGACGGCCGCGCCGCTGGCCAGGGCCAGGGAGCACTCGCCGCCCCGCAGAGCCTGGGCGGCCAGGTGCATGGCGACCAGGGACGAGGAACACGCCGTGTCCACGGTCACCGCCGGCCCCTCGAAGCCGAAGACGTACGACACCCGGCCCGAGGCCACGCTGCTGCCGGCTCCGGTGGTGACGAATCCCTCCAGCTCCGCGGGCACCTCGCCGCCGGAGCCGTAGCCCTGGCCCATCAGGCCGGAGAACACGCCGACGTCGGTGCCCTTGAGGGAGGTCGGGTCGATACCGGCCCGTTCCAGTGCCTCCCAGGAGGTCTCCAGCAGCAGCCGCTGCTGCGGATCCATCGCCAGCGCCTCACGCGGGGAGATACCGAAGAAGGATGCGTCGAACAGGCCCGCCTCGTGCAGGAATCCGCCCTGGTCGACGTACGACGTACCGGCCTTGTCGGGGTCGGCGTCGAACAGGCCCTCCAGGTCCCAGCCGCGGTCGTCGGGGAAGCCCGACATCGCGTCCCGGCCCTCGGACACCAACTTCCACAATGCCTCGGGGCTGTTGACGCCGCCGGGCAGCCGGCACGCCATGCCGACGATCGCGATCGGCTCGTCCGGGTCGGCGAGTGCCGTGACCGGTTCGGTGGTCGCCACCGACACCGTCTCCCCCAGCTCGCCGTGCAGATGACGGACCAGGGCGAGCGGGGTCGGATGGTCGAAGACGACGGTGGCGGGCAGTTTGAGGCCGGTCGCGTCGCGGAGCCGGTTGCGCAGTTCGACCGAGGTGAGCGAATCGAACCCGGAGTCACGGAACGCCGTGTCCGGCTTGACGCCCTCCGGACCGGCATGCCCGAGCACGGTCGCCGCGTGCGTGCGGACCAGGTCCAGCAGCAACGCCTCCTGCTCCGCCGTGCCCAGCCCGGCCAGCCGGCGCGCCAGGTGCCCGGTGTCGTCACCGGCGGTGGCCGCTGCCCGGGCGGCCTGCCGGGGGACCTTGACCAGGCCCCGCAGCAGGGGCTGCACACCGCGTCCGGCAGCGGCGTCGGCACGCATCGCCCGCAGGTCCAGCTTGATCGGGACGAGCAGCGGGTCCCCGGTGCGCAGGGCCGCGTCGAACAGGTCCAGGCCCTCGTCGGACGCCAGGGTCTGACTACGGTTGCGGCTCACCCGGGCCTGGTCGGCGGTGTCGAGGTGGCCGGTCATTCCGGTGGCCTGCTCCCACAGGCCCCACGCCAGCGACACACCCGGCAGGCCCGCGGACCGGCGCCGCTGCACCACCGCGTCCAGATAGGCGTTCGCCGCCGCGTAGTTGCCCTGTCCCGCCGAACCGAACACGCCCGCCGCCGACGAGAACACGATGAACGCACCGGAAGCCGGGAGGAGTTCACGGGTGAGTTCGTCGAGATGTGTGACTGCCGGGACCTTGGGCGCGAACACCCCCGCCAGGCGCTCGGGGGTGAGGGCGCCGATCACGCCGTCGTCCAGGACACCGGCCGTGTGCACCACACCCGACAACGGACGCTCCGCCGCCACCGCGCCCAGCAGCTCCGCCACCTGCGCACGGTCCGACACATCCGCCGCCACCACGGACACCGACTCCGCACCCAGACCGGACAGCTCCGCCACCAGCTCCGCGGCACCCTCCGCCTGCACACCACGCCGGCTGGCCAGCACCAGATGCCGCACCCCATGACGCACGACCAGATGCCGCGCCACCAGCGCGCCCAGCACACCGGTGCCACCCGTGACCAGCACCGACCCCTCCGGGCCGAAATGGGGGTCCGCAACCGTGGGCGCCGTCGCGCGGGCGAGCCTCGGCGCGAACAGGCGGGTGCCACGCACGGCCACCTGGGGTTCCGCCGTGGCCAGTACGGCGGTGAGCAGCGACTCGACGTCAGCACCTGCGGGGGTGTCCGTGTCGAGCAGGACGATCCGGTCGGGATTCTCCGCCTGGACCACGCGGACCAGGCCCCATACGGCGGCCCCCGCCAGGTCGGTCACCGTCCGCTCCCCGTCGGCGGGCACGGCGCCCCGGGTGACGACGACCAGCTGGGCCGCCTCCAGTCCGGGCCTGGCCAGCCACTCCTGGACGATCTCCAGCACACGGCCCGTGGCGGCCAGCGCCGCTTCGTCGTCCGTGCCGGCCGTCACGTCGCCGCGGCCGGCCTCTAGGACGACGACCGGGGGCACGCCCGAGCCGTCGGTCAGCGCGGCCACGTGCGCCGGCTCGGCGATGGGCACCCAGGCGGGCGGCAGGTCGGTGCCGGGCTCCGTCGTCGCGGGCAGCTCCGTCCACTCCACGCGGAACAGGGACTGCCGGCTGTCGTCGCCCGACCCGCCCAGCTGGTCGGCGGACACGCTCCGCGAGACCAGCGAGCGCAGCGTGAGCACCGGAGCGCCGGTCTCGTCCGCCGCTTCCAGGGCCAGGGCGTCGGGCGCGGACCGATTCAGACGCACCCGCAGCGCCGTGGCACCGGCCGCGTGCAGGCGCAGCCCGTTCCAGCCGAACGGGAGGTGGACACCGTCGTCGGTACGGTTCTCGCCCTCGGGGTCCGAGAGCGCCACCTCCAGCATCGCGGGGTGCAGCGCGGCGTCGAGCAGCGCCGGGTGAATGCCGAACCGGGCGGCGCTCGCCCGCTGGTCCTCCGGGAGGGCGACCTCGGCGAAGAGGTCGTCGCCGCGCCGCCACAGGGCTCGTACGCCCTGGAAGACCGGCCCATAGCCGTAGCCGGCTTGGGCCAGCAGTTCGTAGCCGCCGGAGATGTCCACCTGGCGGGCGCCGGTAGGCGGCCACACGGTGAGGCCGGCGTCCGACTGGGGCGCGTCGGCGGTCACCAGGGCGGTGAGCGTGCCGGTGGCGTGCCGGGTCCAGGCGTCGGCGCCCGCGTCTCCGGTGGTGTCGTCGGGCGCGGAGTAGACGGCGACCGTCCGGGTGCCCGTCTCCTCCGGGCCGCCCACGGTGACCTGCACGCGTACTCCGCCCTGCTCCGGCAGGACCAGCGGTGCCTCGACGACCAGCTCCTCGAGAATCCCGCAGCCCACCTCGTCACCGGCCCGTACGGCCAGCTCCACCAGCCCGGTACCGGGGACGAGCACCGCGCCGCCGACGGCGTGGTCCGCCAGCCAGGGATGTGTGCGCAGCGACAGCCGCGAGGTGCACAACACCCCACCCGTCTCGGGCACTTCCACGACCGCGCCGAGCAGCGGGTGGTCGGCGCGGGTCTGCCCCAGGGAGGCCGCGTCCGCCGCCGGAGCGGGCTTCAGCCAGTAATGCCGGTGCTCGAAGGCATACGTCGGCAGTTCCACGTCGGCGGTCTCGGCGCCCTCGGGCAGCACACCGGTCCAGTCGACCGCCACGCCCTTGACGAAGAGTTCCGCCATCGACGTCAACAACCGCCGGAACCCGCCCTCTTCCCGGCGCAGGGAGCCCGTGACGACCGCCTCGCACTGCGCCTCGTCCACGATCTCGTTCACCGGCTGCACGAGAACGGGGTGGGCGCTGGACTCCACGAACACCGAGTGCCCCTCGGCGAGCAGGGAGGCGATCGCCGGCCCGAAACGGACCTGGCCGCGCAGATTGCGGTACCAGTAACCGCCGTCCAGGGCATCTTCGTCGCGCACCCAGGTACCGGTCACCGTCGAGAAGAACGGCACCACCGGCGCCTGACTGCGGATGTCCGCGAACGCCTCCCCCAACGCCGTCTCGATCGCCTCGACATGACGGGTGTGCGAGGCGTAATCCACCGCGACCCGGCGCACCCGCACACCGTCCGCCTCCAGCACGGCCAGCGCCTCGTCCAAAGCTTCCGCATCACCG